>JAFUGY010000134.1 GCA_017469115.1 Oscillospiraceae bacterium | reverse complement strand
GAGGATATTTTGAAGTGGATGATCTCCTGCATAACACGCTGGGCGTGGTTGTCGGATACCTGCTGTATCTGCTTCTGAAAAAACTGTTTGCGAACGATAACAAATAAGCCCTATGATCAAGAAAACGGCATCCCGGATCAGATCGGGATGCCGTTTTGCATGAAGGAACCAGATATTTTGGAATCTTATTTGCTCAGAATTCCGGCCAGGTCCTTCGCTATGGCGTCGAGAAATTCTTCGGAATTCAGCACCGTCACAGAAAAGCCGGGTTTTGCCATGGCGGCCAGGTCGCCGGTCATTTTGCCGCTGTTTAAGGTGCTGCGGCAGGCTTGCTCCAGCGCTTCTCCAAAAGAGACAAGTTCGGGCAGTGCGTCGAGCTCTCCGCGCTTTTTCAGCGCACCGGACCATGCAAAAATCATGGCAACCGGGTTGGTGCTCGTCTTTTCCCCTTTGAGATAACGGTAATAATGCCGGGTTACGGTGCCGTGGGCTGCTTCAAATTCATATTTGCCGTCCGGCGTCACAAGCACCGAGGTCATCATGGCGAGAGAGCTGAAAGCGGAGGAGATCATATCGCTCATGACGTCTCCGTCATAGTTCTTGCAGGCCCAGATGAATCCGCCGGAGGAGCGCATGACCCGGGCGACGGCATCGTCAATCAGGGTGTAGAAGAATCTCAACCCGAGGCGCTCGAATTCCGGGCGGCAGGCTTCATATTCTTCTTCAAAAATGGTGCGGAAGCGCCCGTCATATGTTTTGCTGATGGTATCCTTGGCGGAAAACCACAGATCCTGCCGGGAATCCAGCGCATACCGGAAGCAGGCGCGGGCAAAATTGCGGATGCTGTCATCCAGATTAAACTGGCCAAGCCACACGGCGGGGCCTGTTACTTTTTGTACGGTAACCGTTTTCTCTTCTCCGCTTTCTCCACGGAAGGTCAGCGTGCATTCGCCGGGCTCGGTGGTGGCAAACTCCGATGCTTTGTAAATGTCTCCGAAGGCATGGCGGGCAATGGTAATGGGCTTCTGCCAGCTCCGCACGGCCGGCTCAACAAAATCAACGGGAATCGGGGTGCGGAAAATCGTCCCGCCCAGGATGGAGCGGATGGTTGCGTTGGGGGAGGGGAAGAGCCGTTTGAGCGCAGGATACTCTTCCATACGCTTTTTGTTCGGGGTGATGGTTGCGCATTTTACAGCCACGCCCAGGCGGGCGGCTGCCTCGCCGGCTTCAACGGTTACCCGGTCGTCCGTGGCAATGCGGTTGGGCAGGCCGAGGTCATAATAGTCGGTTTTCAGATCGACAAAGGGCAGGAGCAGTTTTTCCTTAATCTGTTGCCAGAGAATTCGCGTCATCTCATCCCCGTCAATTTCAACGAGGGGCGTCGTCATTCTGATTTTTTCCATGGGCTGCTTTTTACTCCCCGGCAGTGCCGTCTTCTTCACTTTGCTGTTTCAGAAATTCAATCAGGCGGGTTTTGGCGCTTTGAATGTGAGCCGTCATAGCCTGCTCGGCCAGTTCCGGATTCCGGGCAATGATGGCATCAAGTACCTGCCGATGCTCACGGGCTGACTGGGCGGCTTTCCCCGTGCTGGAAACCGTTGCCTTGCGGAACTTCTGCGTTTTGGTGTGCAGGGGCATGAGCGTGTCATAATACACGGCGCTGCCGCTCATGCGGTAAATGCTCTTGTGAAAATCACTGTCAAGGCTCTTCACCTTTTCACTGTCGCCGCGCTGGGCATAAAAATCCTGCAGGTCAACGATTTCTTTCAGCGCAGCAATACCTTCTTCATCGATTTCTCGTGCGCAGGCAGCCGCTGCCATCCCCTCGATTTTCTCACGAATCTCATAAATGATTTCTGCATCCTTCGGTGTGATGCTGAGCACCAGCATGCCGCGCCCGCAATCTTCGAGAATGTGCTCCTGCGCAAGCCGCTTCAGCACCTCACGCACCGGCGTGCGGCTGACACCGAGCTCCTCGCACAGGGCAAGCTCGGTGAGCACGGTGCCCTTCGGGTAAACACCGGAGAGAATGTCATTTTCCAGGCGCTCAAAAATCTGGTCAGCCAGAGAAGTGGGTTTATGGGTGATCATGTTTGCTTCCTCCTATTCTTAAAGCCTGCGGAGGGCTCCGCCGGAGAGCTCTTCAATTATTTTTTCCAGTTCATGCACACTCAGTGTGGATACACGCCCGTCGGCGTACTCCTGATCAATGCGCTCTTTCAGGTCAATCACCAGCTTGTCATGCTTGGTGAGGCATTCGCTCTGGGGCAGACCGTAGTTTTCATTGATCCAGTAGGCAATGCCCGAAAGCCCAGACGCTTTTCCGATCATAACCGTGGGCCTGCGGTTTAAAAGCTTGGTGGTATTAAAGATGTTGTAGATCTGCTCATCCTTCATCAGACCGTCGGCGTGAATGCCGGCCCTTGTCATGTTGAAGCTGCTGCCGACGTAAGGCGTCATCGGCGGGATCTTGTATCCGATTTCGTTGCGGTAATAATCGGCAATCTCCGTGATCACAGTGGGATCCATCCCGTCCATGCTGCCGCGCAGAGAAGCGTATTCCATCACCATCGCCTCGAGAGGCACGTTTCCGGTGCGTTCCCCGATGCCGAGAAGCGTGCAGTTGACGGCGCATGCTCCGTACATCCATGCCGTTGAGGCATTGGATACCGCTTTATAAAAATCATTATGGCCGTGCCACTCCAGCATCTCGCTCGGCACATCGGAGTAATGCTGCAGGCCGTAGATAATGCCGGATACACTGCGCGGCAGGGCAACTTCGGTATAAGGGACGCCGAGCCCTAGCGTGTCGCAGGCACGGATTTTCACGGGAATATGGGCATCCTGGCTCATTTTCATCAGCTCGTTGACAAACGGCACCACAAAGCCGTAAAAGTCCGCCCGCGTTACATCCTCCAGGTGGCAGCGGGGCACAATGCCTTGCTCAAAAGCCATGGCTACCGTGGCAAGATATTTATCCATTGCCTGCTTTCTCGTCAGCCCGAGCTTGTTGAAGATATGATAGTCGCTGCAGGAGACAAGAATTCCCGTTTCATGGATGTTCAGGTCTTTCACCAGCTGAAAGTCTTCCTTCGTGGCGCGGATCCATGTGGTGATCTCCGGGAAGGTGAGCCCGAGATCCATGCACTGCTCGATGGCGTCCCGATCCTTTTTGCTGTAGACGAAAAACTCCGTCTGACGGATGATGCCGTAAGGCCCGCCCAGCCTGCTCATCAGCTTGTACAGGTCAACGATCTGCTTCACCGTATAAGGCTCGATGGACTGCTGCCCGTCGCGGAAAGTGGTATCGGTAATCCAGATCTCTTCCGGCATCCCCATCGGCACACGCCGGTGGTTGAATGATACTCTCGGCACTTCATCATAGCTGAAAAGATCGGGGTAAAGATTGGCATGTTCAACATCCTGCAGGGAATACCGGTAGGTTTTCTGTTCCAGCAGGTTGGTTTTATTGGATAATTCAAGCATTGTCGGTCCCTCAATTCTGGTCAGTAGAAAAATCAGGTATCATTGTATACAACGATACCTGAAGCGAATTATACACCTTTTTACAAATACGTCAAGAATTTTTTTCAGGGGTACTGCAAGAGTACCCCTGAATCATTTGCATTTTTATGGATGAGATCAGGAAAGAATCGGTTTGCAGGCCTCTGCCAGAGTATCCTTCTTTGCCTGAGCTTCGGCAAGATCTTTGCCCTTTGTGGTGAAGTAGATCTTGATTTTCGGCTCCGTGCCGGAAGGACGGACGATAACGGTAGAGCCGTCTTCCAGGTGGTAGAGAAGCACGTTTGCCTTCGGCAGGCCCGTAGCTGCGGGATCGCTGTAGTCAGCCGTTGAGACGACCTTGATGCCTGCAAATTCTTTCGGTGCATTCTCACGCAGATTCTTCATGATGCCTGCCATCTTGTCCATGCCGGAAAGCCCCGGGAACTCAAAAGAGTCCACCTTGTTGAGATAACGGCCGTACTCAGCGTAAATCTCTTCCAGGCGCTGCTTGATGGAGGATCCGATGCTGCGGTAGTAAGCAGCCATTTCGCAGATCAGCATGGAAGCAATCACGGCGTCCTTATCACGCACATAGGGGCCTGCCAGATAACCGTAGCTCTCTTCAAAGCCGAAGATGAAGCGGTCAACCTCGCCGGCGGCTTCCAGGCGGGCAATCTGATCGCCGATCCACTTGAAGCCCGTCAGCACATGGCGAAGCTCCACGCCGTAATGCTCTGCAACAGCATCGGCAAGCGGGGTAGAAACAATGGACATCACAGCTACCGGATTCTTCGGCATGGTGCCCTTTTCAATGCGGCCTGCACAGATATAGTCGAGCAGCAGCACGCCCATCTCATTGCCCGAAACCAGCTCATAGCTGCCGTCGGGACAACGCATGGCAATGCCTACACGGTCGGCGTCCGGGTCGGTGGCGAGCATCAAATCGGCATCCACATCTTTGGCAAGGGCAAGGCCGTATTTCAATGCTTCAAAAATCTCCGGGTTGGGATACGGGCAGGTCGTAAAGTAACCGTTGGGGTATTCCTGCTCGGGGACGATCGTAATGTCGGTAATGCCCATGTCATGCAGCACGTGCGTTACCGGGACAAGCCCTGTGCCGTTGAGTGGGGAGTAGACCAGTTTCAGCCCGGAAGATCCGGCAAGACCGGGGCGAACCTGGCGGGCCTCAATGGCTTCATAGAAAGCCTTTTTGCATTCATCGCCGACGAAGCGGATCAGCCCCTTCTCCACACCTTCCGCGAAGGAGATGCGCTTTGCGCCGGTCAATACGTCCGTTTTCTGAATTTCGCTGTAAACGATGGCAGCTGCATCGTCCGTCATCTGGCAGCCGTCCGGGCCGTAGGCTTTGTATCCGTTGTATTTTGCGGGGTTGTGCGAAGCCGTTACCATGATGCCGGCATTGCAATGATAATATCTTGTGGCAAAGGAAAGGGCAGGCACCGGCATCAGTGCGTCATAAATGACCACATGGATTCCGTTTGCTGCCAGCACGCCTGCTGCTTCTTTGGAAAACACGTCGCTCTTCAGGCGGCTGTCATAAGCAATGGCGACCGTCTGGTTTCCACCCTGTGTCAAAACCCAGTTGGCAAGGCCCTGCGTTGCCTGGCGTACAACCCAGATGTTCATCCGGTTGGTGCCGGCGCCCAGTGTGCCGCGCAATCCGGCTGTGCCGAACTTCAGGGAGACGGCAAACCGGTCATTGATTTCATCCTCGTTGTCGCGGATCTTCAGCAGTTCCGGCAGAAGGTCGGGGTCTTCCAGGTCGTGGGCAAGCCAGCGTTCGTATTCAGCTCTGATCATAAAATTTCTCCTTATCTTTCATGATGGTTTTGCGGTTTCTAAATTTATTATACTATGGTTTCTTCTGCAGCACAAGGAGGATTTTTATCTGTTTTCGGCTTTTTCTCAGCAATTTTAAAGCTTTTGTAAAGCTTCCTGAATTCAATTGACAGAAGAAGGAAAAAATCGTATGCTACCTTCAGCACAAGTAAAAAGATTACTTTGAAAGGGGTTCTTGTTATGCGTAAACTTCTGGCAGTTCTGTTGGCTGTTCTGCTCTTTGCTGTTCCGGTTCAGGCTTTTGCCGATACGGAAATTACCGTTAACGGCACCGGGGAGACGTTGGTTTCGGCCGACGTGGCGGTTATTTCTCTCGGGGTTATGGCACGAGAAAAGGATGTGCTGAAAGCCCAGGCAAAAGTGAATGAGGCCATTGCGTCCGTCCGTGCAGCGCTCATCGAAAACGGCGTTTCGGAGGAAGACATCAATACCGACTATATCAATATTTATGCCATGTATGACTATATGGGCGGGGAAGAGGAGCTGACGGCCTATAATGCCAATTCCAATCTTGCCGTCCGTGTGACGAATAAGGATATCGTCGGACAGATCATCGACGCGGCGTTTGCCGCCGGTGCCAACACGCTCAACGGCATCACCTTTTCCGCCACCGACACCACGGAGGCAAGGGCAGCCTCTTTGAAGCTCGCCTTTGAAGATGCAAAAGCCAAAGCCGAAGTCCTTGCAGAGGCAGCAGGCCTTCAGATCATCGGCATCGAGGAAATCCGCGAAGGCAACACCTGGTCCTATGACAGCGGTGTTTCCAATTTCTCCCGTCAGGATGTTGCGGCAGAAAAAGCAGCCGGCACGGTTGTGCAGGCGGCCAAAATTGCGGTTTCGGCAAACATCACGGTTGTTTTTGATGTGAGAGCCTGAGGAAGAGAAACATGACACCTTTGGAACTCATCCGCTCACGGAAAATAGTGGCGATTGTCCGCGGGCTCTCGCCTCAATATCTGGTTCGGCTCGGCCATGCGCTCGAAGAAGGCGGCATCGGCCTGATGGAAGTCACTTACGACCAGCGCAACCCCGAAACCTGGCAGGATACCGCCTCCGGAATTGAAGCCTTGACCAAAGAATTCGGTGACAGGCTCATCGCCGGTGCCGGCACGGTGATCAGGCCGGAGCAGGTAACCATGACGTACAATGCCGGCGGCCGCTATCTTGTCACGCCTACCACCCAGCCCGAAATCATCCGCACCGGCAAAGCGCTCGGCCTCGGGATCTTCCCCGGGGCGATGACGCCTTCCGAAATCCTCACGGCTTTTGAGGCCGGTGCCGATGCCGTCAAGGTGTTTCCGGCGTCCGTGCTTGGCCCCGGTTATATCAAAGCCGTGCGTGCGCCGCTCTCGCATATTCCTTTGATGGCAGTGGGCGGCGTCAACGAGAAAAACGCTGCCGACTTTATGAAAGCCGGATGCGTAGGGTTGGGCGTCGGCGGAAATCTCGTGAACAAAGAATGGATTCAAAACGGCGAGTGGGATAAGATTACAGCCCTTGCCGGGGAATATAGGAAAGCGGTGGCAGATGATGAGTAAAGTAATCACCTTTGGAGAAATCATGATGCGCCTGAATCCTCCCGGATATCAGCGCTTTTTGCAGACGTCCGTCTTCGAAGCCACCTATGCCGGCGGCGAGGCCAATGTGGCGGTGTCGCTTGCCCACTTCGGCGATGAAGCGGCATTCGTCTCCAAAGTGCCGGAGCACGAGATCGGGCAGAATGCCGTCAACGCTCTGCGCCGCTACGGGGTGGATACCTCCATGATGCTGCGCGGCGGCCCTCGCCTCGGCGTCTATTACTGTGAAAAAGGCGCGTCCCAGCGCGGCAGCAAAGTCATTTATGACAGAGCAAACTCTTCCATAGCCCTTGCCAAACGCGAGGAGTTTGACTGGGATGCCATTTTTGCTGGAGTTGACTGGTTCCACTTTACCGGCATCACCCCAGCCCTCGGCGGGGAACTGCCGGCAATCTGCCTGGATGCCTGCAAAGCAGCGAAAGAAAAGGGCATTACCGTATCCTGCGATCTGAACTACCGTGCCAAACTCTGGACCCGTGGGCAGGCGGGCGAGGTGATGGCAAAGCTCATGCCCTATGTAGACGTCTGCATTGCCAATGAAGAAGATGCAAAAGATGTGTTCGGCATCGCGGCTGCCAACACCGATATCAATTCCGGCAAGCTGGACCGGGAAGGTTATTGCTTGGTAGCAAAACAGCTGACCGATCGCTTTGGGTTTCGCTCGGTTGCCATCACCCTTCGCGGCAGCATTTCTGCCTCCGATAACAACTGGAGCGGGATGCTCTATCTCGGCGGGGAAGCCTTTTTTGCCCGCAACTATCTCATCCATCTGGTCGACCGCGTCGGCGGGGGAGACTCCTTCGGCGGCGGCCTGATCCATGCCATGCGCAAATGGCCGGATGCCCCGCAGAAGCAGATTGAGTTTGCCGTGGCAGCAAGCTGTCTCAAACAGGCCACGGAGTACGACTTTAACCTTGCTTCCGAAAAAGAAGTGCTCGCCCTGGCGGGAGGGAATGCCTCCGGCCGCGTGCAGCGGTGAAAATAGTTTCATAAAGAAAAGAACGGAGTGCCGTGTATTTGGCACTCCGTTTTTGCATACGTTGTTCAGAGAATAAATCCGCCGTCGACAGAAAAGACCTGGCCGGTTGTATAGGTGGCGGAGGCGAGATGCACAATGGTGTCGGCAATCTCTTTCGGCTTGCCGAGACGGCCGAGGGGAATTTCCTGTGCGAGCATGGTCAGCGTCTCCTCTCCGAGGACTTTTACCATGTCTGTGTCGATTACACCGGGGGCTACGCAATTGACGCGGATCCCCGTCGGGGCAAGCTCCGCTGCCAGCGAGCGCGTCAGGCCGATGATGGCATGCTTGGTGCAGGAATAGGCTACTTCACAGGAAGCCCCGTGGCTGCCCCAGATAGAGCTGACGTTGATGATGCAACCCTCATGGGCATTCAGCATATCCGGCAGAACTGCCTGCGTGCAGTTGAAGCACCCGCCGAGGTTGACGGAGAACATCCGGTTCCACGCTTCCGGTGTGATATCCTGAAACTGAATCTGTCCGGCGACGCCTGCATTGTTCACCAGCAGCGAAATCTGTCCCAATTCTTCCCGCGCATGCTTCACCATTGCCTGCACCGCGGAAGCGTCGGCAACATCCGCCTGAAAGCAGATGGCAGTATGCCCTTTCTCGCGAAGGGTTTTCACCAGGGCTTCGGCTTTCTCCTGTTGCTCGATATAGTTCATGCACACGGCATAGCCTGCTTCGGCAAGGGCGATGGCGGTGGCGGCTCCGATACCGCGCGAGCTGCCGGTAATCAATGCGGTCTTTTTCATGACGGGCTCCTTCATTACTATTTGTGATTTGTAATTATTCAGTCTTACTCTGAAAAGAAGGCGGAAAGTAAGTAAGAAGCATAGGTACTTCGTCAAAATAGCCATGTTGGAAAAAATGCAGGTTCGTCGGACATTTGCAATATTTCAAGCAATGAGTATACTGTAGTCAT
>JAFUGY010000012.1 GCA_017469115.1 Oscillospiraceae bacterium | reverse complement strand
CCAGCACGGGAATGTGGCAGGCCCGTTTGGCCGCGGCGGTGAAGCGCTCCACCAGCTCCGGCACCTGGCCGATGTCCGAGCCGAGGCCGCCCTCGGCCATGTTGGGGCAGGAGAAGTTCAGCTCCACTGCATCCGCGCCGTTTTCCTCGCAGAGCCGGGAGAGCTCCTCCCACTCTGCTTCATTCTGGCCCATGATGGAGGCCAGAATGAATTTGCTGGGATAGTTCTCTTTCAGGCGGCGGAAGATCTCCATATTCTCCGCCACGCTGTGGTCGGAGAGCTGTTCGATGTTCTTAAAACCAATGATGCTGCCGTTGTCTCCCATGATGGCTGAAAAGCGTGGGGAAGCCTCATGGATCGGAAATGAGCAGATTGTTTTGAACGCGGCGCCTGCCCAGCCCGCTTCAAACGCTCTGGCGCACATGTCATAGGTGCTGGCCACCACCGAGGAGGACAGCAGGAAGGGATTCTCCAGTGGGACGCCGCACAGCTCTGTCCGCAGGCGGCGCTCGTCCTCCGGCATGCCGATCTCCAGCTGCGGCTTCACCTCCGTGTGAAGGCGCGTCAGCAGCTTACGGATCGGAACCTGGTGTGCACGGACGCAGGCATCCTCGCAGGGAGCCAGGCAGCCTGCGCAGGGGTTATGCTCCGGGAAGCCTGCAGCCGCCGTTTTTTCATCGTCAAACCAGATGGAGCGCAGGATCCGGGCCGGGTCGAGCGCCTCACAGGCTGCTGTGCAGGGCGCGTCCTTGCACAGGGCGCAGCGGAGCAGCTCCGAACGGGTTATGTGTCTTTCAAACATTTGGTTCACCTCCGAATGATCGCGTATTCCGTAAGAATCAGGGATGGTTCTTTGTATTTGCCTATATTCTATCAGACGATACCGATAATTGCAAGAAAAAAGAACCGTCCCCAATTCTTTTCATGTAAACTGTTTTACATCTTCTAACCCCTATGATATACTTTCTGTAAGATAACAGATTTCAAGGAAGTAAGGAGAGAAAAAATATGCCTTCTGAATATGAACGAGTGGCAAAAAACGGTAAAGTAAAGCCGGTTCATGTGTTACTGATGGAGCAGCATCTTGGCCGTGAACTGAAAGAAAACGAAGTTGTACACCATATCAACGGAGAGAAGCGGGATAACAGGATAGAAAATCTGCAAGTAATGGACCGGGCAGAGCACTCACGCCTGCATCATACCGGTGCAACTGCAAGCCCGGAAACCATTGAAAAAATACGGCAAGCCAGCCTTGGACGTCCCGGACCAAACCGGAAACTATCCAAAGAACAAGTGCTAGACATTGCCAAAAGGCTTCAAGACGGTGAACAGATGGCAAAGATGGCAAGAGAATACGGTGTTTCCAAGTCAACCATTCTGGCAATCCGGAGCGGGAAAAATTATCGGGATTACCTGTCAGAGCTGCCGGATGACGCATTCCCTTTACAGAAGCCCCACCCCCACACTTTAAGAAAGTATTCTCAACGTAAGCTGAACAACTTAGAACTGGGAAAGATCCGCATTGATCTGATCAGCGGGAAATCTCTCGGTTCCATAGCAAAGGAGCACAATCTATCACGCCGTGCTGTTATGGATATTCGAGACAGGGTCACCTACAAAGATATTCCATGGCCGGAAGAAATCAGACGGTATGATCAGGTAAATGATCTCAACAGCCTTGCATTTCGCCTTTTGGCAGTGCCGATGAGTGAAGAGGAAGACGAGGCCAAAGCGCTTAGAAACGATTATCACCTTGTGCCGAATTTGCCTGCCATTCTGATGCTGAAGATGGTGCGGAAAGCATTAGCCGGCGATGGTGAACTGGGATTAATGCTGCTGCTTATGGGCGGATATGAGGAAGAAGTTGAAACGTGTTTTCTTGAGGAGTCGGTGATTTTTCAAACCTTCTTCCAGCAATGAAAGGACAACATCAGAGCATTTACACCTGAATACTCTATCCATTCTAATTTGCCCTATTCGCCCTATTCGCCCTCAAAATGCACATGGGAATTCAGGGCGAATAGCCTTTTGAGAAAAAAGAACCTAATTCTTGTAACTTGCCTAACTTGTCTAACTTGTCTAACTTGCCCCCTGTTCTGCAGATACAGAACTGGGGGCAAGTTACATTTTTCTATTCAAAATTCATGATGCCGAAGTCTTCCAGGCGGTGGAAGTCTGGTTGCAGCGAGGTGACGGGATTCCATGAAAGGTAATGAGGATGCGCTGTATCATCTCCGCACTTATAGACATTTGCCCGGAGTGAACCGGAAAAGGCGAAATCAGGATAAAAAAGCCGAAGGAACAAAAGCGGGATCCGATAAGATACAGCCCAGCCGCCCGATGTTCTCTCCGGTTGGATGCGGAAGAACTCCGTATCATCGCGGCGAGTGAGAATCACACGGTCAGCACGATTATGGCCGAAGCCGATGTGCATGCACCCGTTCGGATTGACTTCAAAGTTAAAATAGCGGTCTCCGTTTTCCGGCATGAAGAAAAATTCCAAACAGCTGTCACGATGTACGGGAGACAACGGCGCCGTATATTCGGCACGAATCTCAGCCTCTGCAGCCCGAAGGGAAACATAGATTGCTTCTTCGTCATAACACAGGCGCGCAAAAGCCCTGATGCCGCAATCCGGTTCCCAGAGGATATTGTCGATGGGTAATTTCGGAACGTCACTCCAATTGAATTGCTTTTCTTTGATACGGGAAATCACATACTGTCTTTCCATTTCAAGCCCCCTGATTTTTTATCCGTTGAGGACGGCGCCTGTGGCTTCATCCTCATACTGGCGAATATAGTAGCGATAGTATACGCCGCGTTTTGCCATCAGCTCGGTATGGGTACCCTGTTCACAGATTTTTCCATTCTCGACTACAAGAATCCAATCTGCATTGCGGATGGTTGAGAGCCTGTGTGCAATGACAACCGAGGTGCGGTTCTGAATCACGGCTTCGATGGCAGACTGGATTTTCTGCTCGGTGATGGTATCGACTGAGGCAGTCGCCTCATCGAGAATCAGGATTTTCGGGTCAGCAAGGATGGCCCGGGCAAACGAGATGAGCTGTTTTTCACCGGTTGAAAGCAGGTCACCTCCCTCTCCTACATCGGTATCGAGTCCTTTTTCCAGACGGGCTATCACGCCTTCGGCGGAAACCATTCGGATTGCCTGCTGAATCTGCGCTTCGGTGGCATTGGGATTTCCGTACAGAAGATTGTCACGCACAGTGCCGGAAAAGAGATGCGGCGTCTGTAAAACGCAGCCGATGGCGGAGTGCAGCCACAGCTGAGAACGTTCCCGGGCATCCCTGCCATCAATCAGGACACGACCGGACGTCGGCTCATAAAAACGGCAAATCAGGTTGGCAAGGCTGGATTTCCCCGCCCCCGTCTGCCCGACAATGGCAAGATTGGTGCCAAAGGGAATTTTCAGTGAAAAATGCTCCAAAACGGTTTCTTCCCCGTCGGGATAACGGAAGCTCACATCCTGCAGCTCAATATCACCGCGGACAGGCTCCCAATTCTCCCGGATGGGAGAAAAGCTGTCACCGTAACGGGAGATAACCTCTTCGGTGTCTCTGACGTCGGATTGTGTTGACAGGAGCCTTGTATAGCGTTCGATGTTTACCTGGCCGGTAATCAGATCGGAGATCACATCCACGAGCCAGCGCAACGGCTCCATCAGCCCCTGCGCATAAGACATAAACAGGGAAAAAGTGCCGATATCCGACTCGGCAATCACTCCTCCCCGCCAGAGCAGGATTGCAAGTGCAAGAGAAGACGCAAAAGCCGTTGTTGCGGCAAAGAGACCGCGAAGGCGTGCCGACCCCACCGACTTTTTTCGAATGGCAGCAGTGTCTTTTCGGAAATCTTCCTCGATTTTCTCCTCAATCACCAGAGATTTAATCGTCCTCGCCCCGGTAATCCCTTCGTTGAAGTTGCCTGTGATACGGCTGTTAATCTCGCGAACCTGGCGGTTTACTTTGATCATTCTCTTCTGGAAGAAAGAGAAAAGCAACGCCACAACGGGGAGAATCAGGAGCATCAAAAGAGCAAGCTTCAGGTTGATAACCAGCATTACCGCTACGGCACCGACAAGATAAGCTCCGTGCCAGACCCCCTCGATCAGAGACCAGGAAAACAGCGTGCCAAGCTTTGCCGTGTCACTCATAACACGGGCATGGATATAACCGACGCTGTTCTGATTGAAATAGGAAAAAGAAAGCGTCTGCAAATGTTCAAAGGCTTTGTTGCGCATATCGCGGTCAAGCCATACTTCAATTTCAGTGGCAAGCGTACAGGAAATATAATTCATCACACCTGCGAAAACGAAGGAACCGAGATACAGCAGGATGAAAACCGGGAGCGTATCCAGTGTTTTCAGAGCGATAAAATGATTGAGTGCATATCGCTGCAGCACAGGGACACACACATCGGTAACTGTGCCGGCCAACGCAAGCAGCACCATGAGGAGTAATTCCTTTTTATAGCGTGAGAGGAAAGGGAGCATTCTGTCAATGCCGAAGAAGCGAAGATGAACGGTCGGCTGTTTCTCTTCCATCAGACCGCCTCCTCTCTGAGTCCGGACTGGATCTCATAAATATCCCGGTATACCCCTTTTTGATGAATCAATTCTTCGTGCGTGCCTTGCTGGGAAATCCGCCCGTTATCAAGGACAAGAATCTGATCGGCACGGGAGAGTGTTGTAATACGATGAGAAATGAGGATAATGCTCGCCGTGCCGAAACGGGATTCCAGTTCTGCACGGATTTTCGCGTCTGTCTCGGTATCAACTGCTGAGAGAGAATCATCAAAAATCATGATCGGTGTATGGGATAAAAGCGTTCTCGCGATAGCGGCGCGTTGTTTTTGACCGCCGGACAGGGTAACACCTCGCTCTCCCACAAACGTATCGTACCCCTTGGAAAAAGCCGAGACCGCTTCATCGAGACAGGCTGCACGGGACGCAGAGCGCACCTCGTCCTGCCCGGCAGAGGGAGATGCTATGGCAATATTTTCCGCTATCGTGCGGGAAAAGAGGAAAGGCTCCTGCATGACAAATCCGATATTTTTCCGAAGCCACGCACTTTTGATTTGCCGAATATCCACGCCACCGATGGTGATACGCCCATTCTCTTCTGGAAGATCCATCATCCTGTCCAGAAGGAGCATCAGGGTCGATTTGCCCATGCCTGTCCCGGCGATGATGCCGAGCGTTGACCCGGCTTTCATCGTAAAGCTGACATCATGAAGGATCTCCGGCCCGTTTTCGTATGCGAAGGAAACATGCTCAAAACAGATATCGCCATCCAGGGGCGGCTCGAAAGCACCGGGAGAATCTGTTTCTTCAGGAGCTTCCATGATCTCTGCAATTCTGCCGATGGATACCCCAGCTTTCGACATTTCGGTAATCATTCTCCCGAGCATACGGACAGGCCAGATCAGCATGGTATTATATGCGAGAAAGGCAACATATTCACCGGAAGTCATCTCTCCTCGAATGCAGAAAGAAGCCCCAAACACCACGACAAGCAGCCCCTGCACACCGGACAGGACATCCTGGCTGCTCCAGTAAAGGCTGAGCACTTTTGCCAGCTTTACCCAAAGCCCCGTATAATATGCATTCTGCGCTTCGAAACGATCTTTCTCCCTTCTCTCCGCAGCAAATGCCCGCACGACGCGCATTCCCGTCAGATTTTCCTGCACCATATCGGAGAGCTTGCCTTCGTTCTCATCGCAGGCAAGAAATCCCTCCCCGACTTTTCTGTGAAAAACAAGTGAATACCCTATAATCACCGGCATCGGCAGAAAAGAAATCAGGGTTAAACGCAGATTCATTGCAAGCATGAAGCTTAATGTAAGAACCACCAGAACAACAATCCGAAACACGGAGGTTAACTGCTCTGAGACGAAATTACGCAAAGTATCTACATCGGAGGTGCAGCGCTGAATGATATCGCCGGTATGGTTTTTCATATGCCAGGCATAAGGCAGACGCTCGATATGGGAGAAAAGCTGATCACGCATGGTTTTCACCAGTGTTTCCGATGCCATAGTATTGGAAACGCGGAAGGTGTATTGGGAAAAGACCCGCAGCAATGCAATGATCAGAATTGCTGCAGCCATGATCCAGATATGCCGGCCGAGATAGGCAAATCCGCCCAATGCGTCCACAACCGCCATGACAGGCTTTGCATAATGTGCTTCTATCCCGCCGAGCGCATTATCAATTGCCATACGGATCACCTGAGGTTCTGCCATATCTGCCAACGCAGTAAATCCGGCTGAGAGAATACTGACAAGATAAAGCGCTTTGCTCCCCTTCAGGAATCGGAAAAGCAGTGCTCTGTTTCGTTTATGTATTTGCTTTTTCTGTTGTTTTTCTTTCATCGGTTACCCTGTTTCAAGCGTTTTTTTATCTTATCATATTCCGCAGCACGTTGTAAATTCCCGTTATAGATTCTTTTATAGAAATGTGTTATAATGATGAAAAAGAACCATTTATGGGAGATTTGATATGCAGATTATTTTGTTATCCGGCGGATCCGGAAAACGCCTTTGGCCGCTTTCCAATGAAATTCGCTCCAAGCAATTTATCAAGATCTTTCGGAAAGAAGACGGCAGCTTTGAATCGATGGTTCAACGCGTTTTCCGCCAGCTCAAAAGCGTCGATCCGGAAGCCAATCTCACCATCGCAACTTCCAAAACACAGCTCTCTTCTATCCACAACCAGCTGGGAGATGACGTCGGCGTTTCGATCGAACCCTGCAGAAGAGACACTTTTCCGGCAATTGCCATTGCCTCGGCTTACCTGCGTGACATCCGCCACGTAGACGGAAAGGAAGCTGTGGTGGTTTGCCCGGTGGATCCTTATGTGGAAGGCAGTTATTTTGAAACGCTGAAAGAGATTTCTGCCCAGGTTGACAAAGGCGAGGCCAACCTTGTGCTGATGGGGATTGAGCCGACTTATCCGAGCGACAAGTACGGCTACATCATCCCCAAAAAAGCCGGAGAAATCGGTATTGTGGACCGGTTTGTGGAGAAACCCGATCGCCAGGCGGCGAAAAACTATATTGAGAACGGCGCACTCTGGAACGGCGGCGTGTTCGGCTACCGGCTGGACTATCTGCTCGCCAAGGCAGAAGAACTGCTGGGAGGAAGCAGTTACCGTTATCTCTACGACAATTATGAAACGCTTCGCAAAATCAGTTTTGACTATGCCGTTGTAGAAAAAGAACCCATTATTCAATATGTGCGATACGAAGGCGAATGGAAAGATATCGGCACCTGGAACACGCTGACGGAAGCCATGACCGAACAGGTAATCGGAAACGGAATTCTGGATGAAACATGCGAGAACGTACACATTCTGAATGAACTGGATTTGCCGATTCTCGCCATGGGGCTGAAAGATGTTGTGATCTCTGCCAGCCCGGACGGAATTTTAGTCTCCGACAAAGTACAGTCCGGTTACATCAAACAATATGTGGATCAGCTCTCACAGGAAGTAAAATATGCCGAGAAATCCTGGGGTGAATATCGCGTGCTGGAAGTCGACCAGAACAGCCTTACTGCGCAGATTGTGATCAAAGCCGGAGCTTCCATGAGCTATCATTGCCATCAACACCGGGATGAGGTATGGACCATTACAGCCGGCACGGGATCTGTACTCGTAGACGGAATGGAGAGAAAAGTCTTCCCCGGCGAAGTGATTGCAGTAAATGCAGGCTGCAGGCATACCATCCGCGCAGAAACAGAAATGCGGTTGATAGAGGTCCAGCTTGGCAGAGAGATCTCCGCTTATGACAAACAGAAGTTTGAACTGGATGAATGAACCATTCCTTCTCCGCCCTGCTGCAAAAGACTATCTCTGGGGCGGGAACCGGCTGAATGAAGACTTTTCAAAGGGTATTTCTGTGTCTCCTCTGGCAGAAACCTGGGAGTGCTCAGCCAATCCGGACGGTGCAAGCATCGTCGCAAGCGGCCGGTTTGAGGGAATGGATCTGACCTCGGTATTGAAGTGTCATCCGGAACTGCTCGGAAAACACCATAAAGAGAAGGGTGTGCTGCCGATTCTGGTGAAACTGATTGACGCGAAGGAAGATCTTTCTATTCAAGTACACCCGGATGATGCCTATGCCCTTCAACACGAAAACGGACAGCCCGGCAAAACCGAACTATGGTATGTGCTGGCTGCAAGAAAGCACGCACAATTGATTTACGGCCTGCAATATCCTGTAGACCGGGAAACATTGCGGGAGAGTATTCTGCAGGGGACGGTAGAGAAATATCTTCAGAGAATTCCTGTTAAGAAAAATGATCTATTCTTCGTACAGCCCGGAACAATCCACGCGATCTGTGCTGGAACCCTCTTAGCTGAAATCCAGCAGAATTCCAACATCACTTACCGCCTTTACGATTATAATCGTCTTGACAGGAACGGTGAAAAACGGCCTCTGCACATTGAAAAGGCACTGGATGTAATTGACTATACAGCAACCCCCGCGCCACGGCAGCCTGTGCGGCTGATGAAATATGAACGCGGGTGCGCATCGGAAATCCTTGCGAGATGCAAATACTTTCAGGTGGAGCGCCTGCTGCTGAACACTGAATCTCTGCACCGCATGGTGGAATTTTGCACGGACGAGCTCTCTTTTCAGGTTCTCCTCTGTGTGGAGGGCTGCGGCAGCCTTGTTTTTGGAGATTGTACGCTTCCCTTCTTCAAAGGTGACTGCTTTTTCATTCCGGCCAATTCTACTTTCCGTCTGCATGGGCGGGCACAGATTCTAAAAACAATATGCTAAGGAAACGCTGAATAAATCGCCGCACGCATTCTGGCGGCAGATTTTCCGTCTGATTTTGTTTCAAAATCTTGAAATACACAAAGTATTCCTGCGATTTTTCACCTTCATCAGGCGAAAAATCTGCTCGCCATTCTGTGCACT
>JAFUGY010000011.1 GCA_017469115.1 Oscillospiraceae bacterium | reverse complement strand
TATAATGAATCGCCCGCGTATATAAGGCGAATGACTGAAATGTAAAAAGTACAATTTGAGTATATTTTTAAACGAAACTTGCTCGTAACAATCGTAAAATACGACGAGAACGGTACTTTTCCGGAGCTTTCACTTGGCAGGCGGGCATGCATATCAGCTTTCTGGTGGGGTTTTTGTGGCTTCTATTCGGGCACTCCCGTCGGTATTCTCTCCTGTCTCTGCTGCTTGTGTGGTTCTTTGTGTTTGTTGCGGGAGCTCCGGCGTCTGCCGTCCGTGCCGGGATTATGCAGAGCATGCTTCTCCTGGCGCCTCTTTTTCGGCGGGAAAACGATTCCCTGACCTCGCTCTCCTTTGCGCTGGCGCTGTTGCTTTTGGTAAATCCTTTTTCTGCAAGAAGCGCTGGGTTGCAGCTTTCGTTTTGCGCCGTTGCCGGCATTCAGCTCTTTGCTCTCAGAATGCAGGCATTTTTCCTGAGGCTTTTTGGCAGGCTTTCTTCTTTCCGTGTCGTGCAGAGCATCATCGGCATTCTGGCAAGTTCTTTGAGTGTTATGGTGCTGTCGATTCCAGTCACGGCTGTGCACTTCAGCTGCATCCAGGTGCTCTCTCCGCTGACGAATATTCTGGTGATGTGGGCAGTCTCACTCTGTTTCTGCCTCTCGCTTCTCTCCGTCATGCTTTCTCTGATTGTTCCGTCAGCTGCTGTTTTCCTTGCCGTGCCGGCGGGCATTCTGGCAAAATTCATTCTTGCGGCTGCAAAAGCGGTGTCATCCGTCCCGTTTGCTTCGCTGTATACCTGCAGTGATTTTGCCGTTTACTGGGTTTTGGGCACCTATCTGCTGTTCCTGCTGTTTCTGTTCCTCCCGGTTTCTCCGGCTCGAAAGACGCTTGTGCCGACTTCCGTTTCGGCAGTTTCCCTTGCTGTGCTCCTTCTGCTGACGCAGCTGCACTATGAGCGTGTATCCGGTGTGTTTTCCGTCATCGATGTAGGTCAGGGGGAGTGCATTTCCGCTTTCTCCGGCGATCAGACGCTGCTCATTGACTGCGGAGGCATTTTTTCTAACGACAATGCAGGTGATATTGCCGGCCGTTATCTGCTTTCCTGCGGGCGAAAACAGGTGGATCTTCTCCTGCTGACGCATCTGCATGCCGACCATGTCAACGGCATTCCCGTCCTGCTGGAATATCTCCCGGTAAAAGAAATTGTCTATTCTGCCTATGCGCCCGATGAAGATTCCCAGCTTTCCGGGATTCTTGCTGCGGCAGAACGCCACAATACAAAAGTGACGCTCATCGGGAGGGAAGCGACGGCAACCCTCGGCAATCTTTCTCTCCGGCTCAGTACTCCGCTGGATTCCGGCGATGCCAATGACTTGTGTGTCTTCTCCCTGACATCAGTAGGGGAGTGTGATATGCTTGTCACCGGGGATGCTCCGAAAGCCGCCGAACGGAAGTTCCTTTCCGAGAATCACCTTCCACCCATTGAGCTTCTGGTGGCAGGCCATCACGGATCAAAAACTTCAACAGGGGATGAGCTTCTCGCTGCCTGCCCCTCTGCTGTAGTCGTGATCTCCACCGGTTATAACACCTACGGTCATCCGTCTCCCGAAACGCTGGAGAGTCTTGATCGTCATTCCATCCCGGTATTCCGCACCGATCAGTCCGGAACACTGCAATTTACCGTTCCGTAAAGTGAGGATATGTTATGGCAAAACAACAACCTACCTGTGACTTTAATGCCGAAATCAAAAAACTGAAAACCGAGTTTCCCGGCCGGCTGTATCTCCTCTACGGCACCGAAGATTATCTCAGCGATTACTTCCTCACAAAGCTGCGGGATACCTGTATTCCGGACGGAGACGACGGGTTCAGTTATAAACGCTTCGACGGTCCTTCCCTCGATCTCAGTCTTCTTGCCAAGGCGTTGGATGTCATGCCCTTCCTCTCGGAAAGAACCTTTGTAGAGCTTCGCAATGTAGATCTCAATAAGATCTCCGATCCTGACAATGCCGTGAAGCTCCTGCAGTCCATCCCCGATTACTGCACGGTTGTTTTTATCCAGAATGCCAATTTTGAGCCGGACGGACGATTGAAGATCATCAAGTTTCTCAAAGAGAAGGGGCGCACGCTGCAGTTTTCTGCGCAGGGGAAAACCGCTCTTTTCAAATGGATGGACAAACGTTTCGCTGCTGCCGGCAAAACGATTGACAGCGCTGCCAAAGAACGCCTTGTCCTCATCAGCGGGGATCTGATGAACCGCCTGATTCCCGAAATCGATAAAATTGCCGCCTATGCCTCCGGAAGCGCTGTTCTTGTTTCGGATGTGGAAGCGGTTGCCAACCATATTCCGGAAGCGGATGTGTTTGAAATGGTCAATCTCATCTCCGAGAAAAAGTATGACGCCTCCCTGCACATTCTGGCAGAGCTGCTGAAAAATAAAGACAATGCACCCATTGCCATGCTGGCTCTTGTCTCCTCCCAGCTCCGCAGAACCTACGGCGTCAAGCTTGCTTTGACCGCCGGAAAACGCAGAGCAGAGATTAAGGAACTTTTCTCCATCAGCTGGGACTTTATAGCCGACCGTCTGATTTCTTCCGCCGGCCGCTTTACGTTTCCGCAGCTTCGTGCAGCCATTGAAAGCTGTGCCAATGCCGAGTACCGGATGAAGACGTCTTCGGTGGATGAATCCGAGCTCCTGACACAGGTTTTACTGGATCTCATGCTTTCTGATGCGGAGGAAAGCGCATGAACCGCCCTGTGATAAAAGAAGCCATCGTGGTCGAAGGCCGATATGACAAAAATACCCTCTCCCAGATTGTGGATGCCCTCATCATTGTAACCGATGGCTTTCAGCTCTATAAAAATGCCGATACCCGCCGTGCCATCTCCTGCGCTGCCGAGCGCACCGGCATCATTATTCTCACCGATTCCGACGCTTCCGGGTTTCAGATCCGCTCCCGCATCAAGGCGTTTGTGCCCGCCGAACAAATCAAAAATGCCTATATCCCCGATATGTACGGAAAGGAAAAACGAAAGAGCGCTCCCGGAAAAGAGGGAAAGCTCGGCGTCGAAGGCATGAGCAGGGAAGTGCTTCTGAAATCCCTTCGGGATGCAGGCGCCACTTTCTTACCATTACCTTCCCCTCATGGGGAAGGGGGACCGTCTAACCCCTACCCCCTATATCCTGCATCCTCAATTAACGTTTCCGACCTGTACGCCGCCGGGTTGACCGGTTTTTCGGACAGCAAAGAAAAGCGAACCCGTTTTCTGCGTAACCACGGCCTGCCCGAGCATTTGGGCACGCAGGCCGCTGCTGCGGCTCTCTCCCGCATCATGTCCCGCGAAGCATTTTATCAGGAAACCGGAACCGATCTGAATTGACCGTATAGAAAACGTTATTCACCAGCCTGATTTTTCAGGCTGGTTTTTATTGTGTAATATATACAAAAATGCAGTTGTATTTTTGTGAAAAAAACCTAATTTACAAGTTGCATCTGATAGGGTACAATATAGTAAACGTTTAACATTGCGGATGAAAAAACAAGACGTGTGGGAGGGAGATTATGAAAAAAAAGAATAGTCATTCCCCCGCATTCAATGCTGTTACAATGACCGATCCGCTCTTTCGACATTACGTTTCCATTGTTCCGGAAAAGCTGATTCCCTATCAGTGGAATGTTTTAAATGACACCGAACCTCATACCGATCCCTCCTATTGCGTTCATAACTTCCGTGTCGCCGCCGGCGAAGCGGAAGGGAAGCACGAGGGCATGGTTTTCAGCGATACCGATGTTTACAAGTGGCTGGAAACCCTGGCTTACTGCCTGGAGCGTGGAGAGGCAAAAGCTTATGAAGAACGCGCCGACGAGCTGATCGATCTGATTGGCCGCGCCCAGGAGGAAGACGGTTATTGCAACACCTATTATTCCGTCAATTGTCCCGACAGAAAGTGGACGAATTTTGCCGAAGGGCATGAGCTCTATTCTGCCGGCCATCTCATCGAAGCCGCTGTTGCCTATGCCCATGCAACGGGGAAAACGGCTCTTCTGCAAATTGCCGTCCGTTTTGCCGACCTCATCTGTGAAAAGTTTTCTTCTGACGGAGCATTGGCAAATGCCTGTCCCGGCCATCAGGAAGTTGAGCTTGCACTGATTCGCCTTTCTGAATTCACCGGGGAAAAAAAATATGCCGAGCTTGCCAGGCATTTTCTGCAGGTTCGCGGCAATGATTCTGATTTTCTGATGGAGAACCTGAAGCAGCAGGGGAGTGCAAGAATCTTCCCGGAATTTGCCGATTACGATGCCCGCTATGCCCAGTCGCATCTTCCGCCCGAACAACAGCAAACGGTAGAGGGCCACGCTGTCCGTGCTATGTATATGCTCTCTGCCATGGCGGATGTTGCCCGTGAATTCTCTGATGAGGCGATGAAGGCAAGCTGTCTCCGCCTCTGGCAGAATCTGACGCAGAAGCGGATGTATCTCACAGGCGGAATCGGATCTTCCGGTCATCTCGAGCGCTTTACCGCCGATTATGACCTCCCGAATGACACCATGTATTGCGAAAGCTGTGCTTCCGTCGGGCTCATGATGTTTGGCCGGCGTATGGCTGCCCTTACGGGCGATGCCTCCTATTATGATGTGGTCGAGCGTGCCCTCTGCAACACGGTGCTTGCCGGTATTGCAGCAGAGGGAGACAAGTATTTTTATGTGAATCCGCTGGAAGTCTGGCCGGCAAACTGTTTGCCCGGTACGTCTATGGCACATGTCAAACCGGTGCGCCAGCCGTGGTTTGCCTGTGCCTGTTGCCCTGCCAACATCTCACGGACCCTCGCTTCTCTCGGGCAGTATCTTTATGCCCAGGATGAAAAGAGCATCTACGTCAATCAGTTGATTTCATCCACGCTGAAAACCGATCTCCACGGCAATGCTGTCTTTCTGGATCTGCGTTCCGATCTTCTGATGCAAGGCAGGCTTCAGCTCCGTATTTCCGCTGCAAAGGCTCAGCCCTTTACACTGCGCATCCGCATTCCGCCTTATCTGGAAGAGCCTTCCTTCCGCCTTGACGGCAAACCGATTTCGCCCGTCATTGAAAACGGCTATGCCGTTATTGCCATTTCGCGTGAGGGCGACCAGAATCTCGAAATGCTCTCTCTCGTCAACCCCCGCTGGGTTGCTGCCAATCAGGCGGTTCGGGCCGATTCCGGCAAGATTGCGCTGATGTTTGGCCCCTATGTCTATTGCCTGGAGGAGACGGACAACGGCTCCGGCCTGCCGTTCCTCTATGTATCACCCGAGGCCGAAGTTCTTCCGGCCCCTCCTGCAGAGGGGCTTCCCGGCAGCCTGCCAACCCTGCAGTTTCACGCAAAGCGGCTTGACAGCGGCGTGGAGCATGCCCTGTACGGATCGCCTTCTTTCCGCTTTTTCGATGTTGAGCTCAAAGCGGTGCCTTATGCGCTCTGGTGTAACCGTACCCCCGGTGAAATGCTCGTCTGGCTCCGGGCAGCGCTATAAGTTTGTTTCGGTTTGATCAGCAACAGGAAGTTGCTGTGATAATAGAATGAATTGAAAGAAAGGAAAACAGCAATGAAAAAAATCATCAGCCTCGTTCTTTGCCTTTTGATGCTGTGCTCTGTCCTGTGTGTCAGCGCATTTGCAGAGGAAGACAGAATCCCCATCGTCATCTGGGACTACTTTGAAACCGATGCACAGCGTGAAATGATGACCATGCTGCTCGATGGCTTCAATGAATTCCAGGATACTTATGTTGCAACCCATGAGTATGTTCCTTTTGCAAACTACAAAACGCAGCTTCAGCTCGGTATGACCACCGGTGAGATGGCAGACCTTCTCATCATGGATAACCCGGATATGCCTGCTTTTGCAGCTTCCGGCCTCCTTGCCGATATCTCCGATTATCTGGAAGACTTCGATGATATCGACCTGTATTTCCCCGGCCCCATGAATTCCACCACACTTGACGGTGCCCATTTCGGCCTGCCGTTCTGCTCCAACTGCCTGTGCCTGTTCTACAACAAGGATATGTTTGAAGCTGCCGGCATCGATTTCGTCCCCTCCAACTGGGAAGAGCTCGAAAAAGCCTGTGAGATGCTTGCTGCCTGTGATGCCGTTTCCGCAACACCTCTCGGCTTTGCCGGTGTCGCCACCGAAGAAGGCACCTTCCAGTTCATGCCCTGGCTCTACATGGCCGGTGCAACCTACGAAACCGTCGGCAGTGAAGACGGCGTAGAGGCCATGACGTTCATCAAAAAGCTCATTGACGAAGGCTATCTCTCGAAGGAGATCACCTCTTGGGCTCAGACCGACGTGAACAACCAGTTCATGTCCGGTGCGATTGCCATGCAGTTCAACGGCCCGTGGCAGCTCCCCGGCATTGCAGCCAACGCCCCTGACCTCAACTACGGTGTTGCTCTTCTGCCCGCCGGCGATTCCGGCACGGCTTCCGGACTCGGCGGTGAGAACCTCGCCGTTGTCAATGGCGACAACGTTGCCGGTGCTGTTGAATTCCTCTACTACTACAATCAGCCCGAAGTCATGATCGCAGCCCAGAAGATCTACGGCGCATTCCCGTCCCGCAGCGATGCAGCCGCCGATGAATACTGGACGGCAGATCCTGTTCAGGCCACCTTTATCGAGCAGCTCAATACGGCTGTTGCTCGCGGCCCGCACCCCTCCTGGCCTTCCATCTCCGAGGCTCTCTACACGATGCTGCAGGAAGTTGTTATCGGTACCAAGACGCCTGCTGATGCCTGCGCTGCCACTCAGGCAAAAATCGACGCAATTTTAGCCCAGTAAGCTTTTGTTTCTACGGCCGGGGTCTCTCCGATCCCGGCCGATTTCCACAAAGGGGAGTTGAAACATGAAGAAATTCCAGTCCTTTCTCGCAATCCTTGTCTGTCTGGCAGGGCTTGTGTGCCTTACGTGTTCCTATTACGCCGGTTCCATTTTGCATTCTGTCGGGTTGTCCCGCTCCGATTGGGAATCCGCTCTCTCCTCCCGCGTTACGGCGGTGGATAAGGTGCGCAAAATGGTCTCCTCTCTGCAGGGTGCGCTTTCCAAGTTTGAGGAGGATGATGCCGCGTGGGTTCAGCGCGTCTCCGATCTCGGTGCTTCTGCTGCTGAAGCGTATGAGAGCATTGCCATCGGCAGCGATGCCGCTGCCTGGGATGATGGCTATACCCGCTGGAGCGATGCAGTTGCCGAGCTCAATGCCTCTGACGCAGCACAGGATTCGTTAAAAAAGTCCGTCAAAAATATCAACCGTCAGGTCAAGAGCACGGCCGATGCCTTTCGTGCCTGGGAAGAAACTGCCGGCAGTCTTGCCGAGCTTCATTTCGATCCCGATCATTCCTTCCAGGCTTCCTGTATCCGTTTCATGCAGCTGTTGCTCTATGCCGGCATTGTGCTGGTTGTTGCAGGGGTTTTCCTGTATCCGGGTGTCAGGGCTGCCATTGCCCGCAGCCGCCAGACGGTCGGATATCTCTTTGTTGCCCCTGCGCTGGTGTTTCTGCTTCTCTTCGTCGCCTACCCGATTGTCTATAATGTTGTCCTCAGCTTTAAGGATGTTGACATTACTAACATCAACTTCTCCGAAAACCAGCATTTTATCGGGCTTGCAAACTATCGCAGCCTGTTTACCGACGGTGACGGTCAAATGCTCGGTTCCATCAAAAATACACTGGTCTTCACCGTGGGTTCCATTTTCTTCCAGTTTACCATCGGCTTCCTGCTAGCGCTGCTCTTCCGCAACAAGTTTCCGCTCTGTGGTTTTATCCGCGGTGCCATCATGATCTCCTGGTTGATTCCGGTTACCGTTTCCGGCCTTCTGTTCAAGTTCATGTTCGGCATGAACGGCGGCATTATCAATCAGTTTCTCGGCGTATTCGGCATCAAACCCATCGAGTGGCTCTATTCGGTCGATTTTGCCATGCCGGCTGTTATCGTTGCCAATATCTGGATTGGCATTCCCTTCAATATGGTGCTCCTGCTGACAGGTCTCACCACCATTCCTCCTGAAATCTATGAAAGTGCCGAAATTGACGGCGCCCGCGGTTTCCGCAGGTTGTTCTCCATCACCATCCCGATGATCAAGCCTGCCATTATGAGTGTTCTTACCCTCGGGTTCGTCTACACCTTCAAGGTATTTGACCTTGTAAAAGTCATGACGAGCGGCGGTCCCGTCAACAGGACGCAGCTTGTCTCCATCTTTGCCTACAAGCTTGCCTTTGAAAAGTATGAATATTCCATGGGTGCCGCTGCGGCCACCATCATGTTTATCATTCTTCTGATTGAAGGCTTGTTCTATATCAAAGCAATCAAAGAAGACGAGGTGATGTAAAATGAAGCCAAACAGAAGTATCCGTCTTTCTCGGGAGATGCGGCGTGAGCTCTGGATGTCGCTCCTCGGCATCATGGTCGGTATCATCTTTCTTTTCCCGCTCTACTGGATGATTGTTACCTCCCTGAAAACCCAGGTCGAAATCTTTCAGGTACCGACGCCCCTCTGGCCCTCTGAAGTGCATTTTGAAAGCTATGCCGATCAGTTTAACGGCAAGTATTATAACACCCTCAACGGCTTTAAAAACTCCGTTATTATTGCCTTCAGCTCCATGATGCTCTCCACGGTTCTTGCCATTCCGGCGGCCTACGGTCTTGCCCGTTATCGCATTCGGGGCAGGCGCGCCATTATCATCACCTTTCTGATTACCCAGATGATGCCATCCTCTCTCTTGCTGATTCCTCTTTTTGTTCAGTTCAAAAATATGAATCTTCTCAACACCTATCTCGGCGTCATCATTGCCGATTCCACTATCGGCATTCCGTTTTCCGTCATCATCCTTCGCACTTATTTTGTCAGCATCCCCAAAGAGCTGGAGGAAGCCGCCCAGATTGACGGCTGCGGGTATCTCTCCGCTTTTATCCGCATCATGCTGCCGGTAGCCTTCCCGGGTGTCGTGGTTGCCATGGTCTTCTCCCTGATGTTTGCCTGGGGCGATCTCGTGTTCGGCCTGAATATGCTGCCCGATGTCATGCGCCCCGTCACCAGCGGAATGTATAACTACATCCAGCAGTATGAAACCGTCTGGAATTTCATCATGGCCTTCGGCGTCATTGCCATCTCGCCGGTTCTCATCATCTTCATCTTCATGCAGCGCTACATCGTCTCCGGCCTCACCAACGGTGCCGTCAAAGCATGACTGGACGCGGGGACGGTTCTTCTGTCACAGTCCCTCTGTTTCGTTCTCAACAGCCCTCTTCCGGGGGCTGTTATTTTTCTGCTATTGTAAATGCGCTTCTTCTGTGATAAGATAACCCCATGAATGTTAGACACTCCAAAGCAGGGGAGGGTTTGATATGGCAAAAAAGAAGTTTGAAGCGAAACACTTCGGCAGTATTCTCGACTATGTCTACTGGCGGGGAGATATTCCACTTGCCAACGATCCCTGGAATGAAGTTGACAGCCTGATCCTTGCCACCATCGCATATGAAAATTTTGGGGAAAACGAGCTCCACATCAGGAGGTCAGCTCCGCTTTCTCTCCGGTATTTCTGGGAAAGCACTGATCAGAAAAGGTCCTCGCTGGTCTTTAAAAACGAGTTTTCCGAACTTCGTGCCCATCTGATGGAAGCTTTGGCAAACAGTATCCGCTTTCGTGACGTCCTTGTGCTGGATCAGGTCAACGATGTAGATGAAGGCCGCAACATCCAGTTTTCCGCAGCAACCTTTTCCGTCCCCGGCGTCGGAATCATGGTCAGCTACCGCGGCACCGATTCCTCCCTCGTCGGCTGGAAGGAAGACTGCATGCTCAGCTATGATACGCCTGTGCCTGCCCAGCTCTCTGCCATTCAATATCTGAATCACATTGCAGCCGCCATTCCCGGCGATCTGTATCTTTCCGGCCACAGCAAAGGTGGCAATCTGGCCGTTTACGCGGCTTCCCTCGCGCCGGCTTCCGTTCAGGCACGCATCCGCTCGGTCTGCTCGTTCGACGGTCCGGGGCTTGATAGTGACACCATCTATTCCGATGGGTACAGCCGCATCAAAGACCGCCTCTTTTCTGTCGTACCTTCCGAGTCAATCGTCGGCCTGCTCCTGAACTATTATCCCAACTATCGCGTGGTGGAAGCCACGGAGTCTTCCATCTGGCAGCATATGCCCTTCACCTGGAAGATTCTAGGCAAAGAATTTCTCTTTGTGGATACGGTATCCCGCGGGGCTCAGGTGCTGGACCATTCCCTGCACGAATGGATGAAAACCCTTTCTTCCGCGCAGCGAGAAGCGGTTGTCAATACGCTTTTCTGTGTCCTCGGCAATGCCCGAAACCGCGATAACAATCCCGCAAAGCTCAGTGATGCGCTGGCTACCGCCGGGTTGGATGAGTCCTCCGTCCGGATGATGCTTTCCGTCTTCTATCGCCTGATGACGATCCACATCGGCAACTCCTTCGGGGAAAAAATCCGCAAGCCTCTTGCCATGCTGGCAGGGGAGCTGCGAATGAAAAATCTCGCCGGCCATACGCCGGTTCTCTCTTCCGCGCAGATCGATATTGATAACCGCGGCCACGGCTTTCGCGACATCATGCAGGAAGTTTCAAACTTTGCTGAATTTACCGGCCTCAATCACCGCAATGCCATGCATCTTCAGCTCCTCACCGAAGAAATGCTCACCATGGTTCGCAGCATCACGGGGGAGTGGAATGCCGCTTTTCGGATTCTCTGCGAGGGCAATCAGTTTCAACTGCTCCTGACCACCAGAACCCTTCTGGATCAGCAAAAACGTTCCCTACTGCGCCTTCCCAAATATTCCGAAACGGATGAAGAAAGTTTTCAAACCATTCTCCAGAGAGATTTTGCCAACGCAATGCTTTCCCTGCAGGAGAATACAGAAGAGCTCTCTTATTCCACGCTGAAAAATACATCCGGCGGCGAATTATCCGAAAAATGGGCACGGTTTGAACGCTCTGTTCTCCTTCGCCTGGCCGACAATATCAAAATCGCCATTCACGGCGGTGTCGTCTTCCTCACGGTGACGAAAAGCTTTGACATGACCAACATGAAATCCGCCGTCATTTTGATAGATGACAGCGGCAAAGGCTTTTCTGAAGCTTTGGAAGAAACCCGCCTCATGGCCGAGATCAACCGTCTCAGCAAGGAGGATGCGCTTCACCTCAGGCTTTTTGCCGAAGAGATGCTGAATATGCTTCGTTCCATCACGGGCGGGCTCAACGCCTCCTTCTGGGTTGAGCGTGACGGCAACCGATATGATCTTCTCCTCACCGCAAAAACCTTCATGAGTCGGAAAAAACGAGATCTCCTCATCGCTTCTTCCTCCTCCGGGAAAAATGAGGCATCCAAAGGCTTTTTCAACTCCCTGCGGGACGTCTTCGAGCAGGCTATGGTTACCAAACGAGATGCCGCCGGTGTCCTTTTTGAAAAATCCCGCTTTGCCTCTACCGACCAATGGGACGGTTTTGAAAAGTCCGTCCTTCTTAATCTTGCCGACAACGTGAAAATCGCCATCGTCGGGGATGAAGTGAAGATGACGGTCAGCAAAACCTTGTCCTCTTCCACGCACGCTTGAATCACTCCTCATCCTATCTACAAAAAAGCTGCAAAACCCCCTGCTTTTCCGAAAGCAGGGGGCTTGCTGTTATTAGGAATGTGATGGTTTGCTTTGGCAGATCAGTAATAATCTCTGCCGAAGAAGCGGCTGTCAATTACCCACGAGGAAATGCCTTGTTTGTCCAGGTTTACGCCGGCAACTTCGCTGTAGTAGCTGTCGCCGCGCTGGTCGCTGATCACTGCCGTGCAGAGATAATAGCCTTCCGGCAGCATTTTCACAGCAATATCCGAAGCGGACTTGTAGCTGACCTCTTTTCCTTCCGTCATGAAGGTCTGGTTGGTGCTGAAATCGCTGACATCATAGATAGGCGCAATTTTATCATCCTTGTTGAGGGTTTCAACGGTACGGGTGTTGATCAGGTAGTTTACGCTTCCGTCGTCCGCCACTTTGCGTACGCCCGTCACAGTTACTTCGTCGGTGTCGTTGTTGTAGGTGAGGGTGAGGTATGCTTCCGTTCCGTTCACCATCACGTGCGAGCGATACAGCGTGTACGAACCTGTGCTGCTCACAACTTCGAGGCTCAGCGGCTGATCGCCGAGGAAGATCCATTTTCCGTCAAAGTCACTGCGGAGAGCGCCTTCTCCGTCGAGATACAGGCAATTGTCACGGCCGTACATGGTGAGGACATAGTTTTCTTCATCATAGAGTCCGATTTCCATCTGATATCCTGAGATGAGGTTCTGGAGCGTTGCATCCACCGGTACGGCAAATCCGTCTTCATCGGCTTCTGCCTCTGCCTTGGTAAAGTTCTGGAAAGGCGTCACGTCAAACACTGCCGGGAGTGACTCTGTCAGCGTTGCCAACTGATCCTTCATTTCTTCACTCAGGCAGCCGGCCTGCTTGTAATAATACAGGGCGGTGACGCTGTCCTCTTCGGAGACATCGTAGATGTACTCAAGGTAGTACAGCAACCCGGAAATATCCCGTACTTCCGTGGGCAGATATACGGCAATACCGGTGGAATCGCTCAAAGCGCCGTTCTGGCGGTGATAAAGCACGGTCTCGCCGATCAGATCCTTGATGCGGCTGCTCTCTTCCGGATAACTGTCAACCAGGTTATCCATATAGTTGCCGAGGTCAACCGTGTTGAAAACGTTATAGGCTTCACCGCCGTACCGGGTAGCGCGGCTGCCGCAGCGGTTGATTTCGGCAAGCACACCGATGTTATCTGCTGCGTCCTTCAGCTGCTTTTCACAAAGATCTGCATAGGCGTCATAGAGATCCGAAGCCTTTTGTGCGTCGATCACCGAGAAGGTGACGTTGTTTTCCATAAACGGGCTGTTGATGTTCTGGCGGATGTAATGGTCGGTATACGAGTCAGCCACCGCCTGTGCCACCTTGGCGGGGGACATGGTTGGGTCTTCCGCCATCATGCGGATAAACTCGTCATACGTCCAGCCGTCACCCGGCTCCACTTCTTCGCTCAAACAGTAGTAGTCGGCAAAGCCGTCCAGCGCGTTGGTTACTTCCAGGGTCGACATCAGGCAAGCGTCAAACCCGATGATATCAAAGGCGGGCTTGGCGGCATTGGGGCGATAAACCTGAGAGAGCGCATCGCGGATATCTTTCAGTGAGAACATACCGCCGTAAATAGAGTCCATGCCGTAGCCGAAGGGGCCGCCGCCGTGGTTCCAGAGAACCAGCATGTTGTGGTCGGAGTGATATTCATCTCTGCAGAAGCGCAGGAAGCCTGCCAGCGTGTCAGTGCTCGAAGCGTTCTGCAGCGGCAGATTCTGCACTTCTTTCATCTCGCCGTTTTCATAAACAAAGCGCTGCGTGCGGTTGGGGTTTACAAGCTGATTGCTCCAGTGGGTGGCGCCGCCGGTCTGAATCACAACGCGGATATTGTCAGGCCATGCCTCGGCTGTCATTTCCCCGATATCGGCAGAAGCGCAGCCTTCCCGTTCAGAAACAATAACGTCCTGTGTGACCACGGTGGAAGAGGCAACCGGTCTGTCCGGATAATAGAAGAATGCCGGCAGTTCAAGGCCGTTTTCTGCAAGCTCCGTGTTGAACCGGGTCAGGCGGTCCAGTCTTTTCTGTCTGCTGTTTTCCGAAACTTCTGTTTTCTCTTCTCTCGTCATCATCGAAGTCACATACGAAAGGTCATTTTCATGCATGTCTTCCAGGTTTGAAGCCACAAAGTATACGCAGATCGTCCAGGTCTCATCTTCACCGATGGCCGGCAAAGCATCAATCCTGGCTGCGCCGTCTTCATCGAGCGGTGAAATCTCATAGAGCTTTTTCATGCCTGCTTCATCCAGCGGCTGATCTTTGATTGCCTCATTGTAAGAAAACAGCAGCGGTCCCAGCGACTCCAAAATCATCGGAATGCTGCTCGTCACCATGCTGAACAGAACGGCAACCACCAGAATGCCGATCGCAACATTCTTCAGATAAAGGTTCCATACGCGCTTGAACCAGGGTGCATACTGGTAAAAGTCTTTCTCAGCCTGGCGTTTTGCACGCTTGGCTTCCTTCCAGCGAAGGCGTTTTTCTTTGCGGGTCAGTTTTTCTTTCTCTGCCATTGTTTCAAAAATACCTCCTGTTTAGACCTGATTAGAATAGATTGTTGATAAACTCGGTCAGGGCTTCGCGGTCATAATAGTTGTGAATATTGGTGATGGCGTAATCGGGATCAACACCTTCGTCAATGTCATAGAATGAGCCGTTCTTCAGGAAGGAAAGT
>JAFUGY010000133.1 GCA_017469115.1 Oscillospiraceae bacterium | reverse complement strand
TTTTCTCAAGCCCGTTCAAATATCCGTGGCACCAGACACATCTCGGCGGATAAAACAGATCCAGCAACCGATTCCATAACGTATTCTTCTCCATAGTGAGAGCCATTATACCATTTCCTCAATCATCTGTACAGAGAATGGTTACATTTTGGAATTATTTATTTTTTGTTTTCAATTTATTTACAAGTTTAAATAACGATCGGGGATATGGCAATACCCGCCCGGATTCTTATCCAGATACTTCTGGTGATACTCCTCCGCGGAGAAGAAGTTTTCAAGCGGCTTCAACTCAACAGCAAGCTTCGCACCTGCTTTTTCTTCCTCTTTCTGATAAATTGCCTCAATGACGGAAAGTTGACTTTGATCTGTGTAGTAAATCCCCGTTCGATATTGAATACCCCGGTCATGGCCCTGTTGATTGACGGATAACGGATCGATCACCATAAAGTAATATGTCAGGATCTGTTCCAGGGAAATGATGTCTTCATCATAATCAATCCGCACCGTCTCGGCATGCCCGCTGTTTTTGCAAACATCCTGATAGCTTGGAGCAGTTTCAGGCCCGTTGGCATAACCGACCTCTGTGTTCACAATGCCGTTAAACTGATCAAAAAATTTCTGCATTCCCCAAAAGCAGCCGCCTGCCAGATAAATCGTATTCATCTTCATTCTCCTTTTATCTCTATCATGTTTTAATGCCAAAGACAGTGCGGGCATTTTGTGCTGTAATCGAGGCGAGCTCCTCATGCGAAATTCCTTTCACCTCTGCTATTCTGTCTACAATATAACAGAGATTGCGGGAATCATTTCTCTTTCCTCGAAAAGGAACCGGGCTTAAATAGGGAGAATCCGTTTCAATCAGGATGCGATCCAGAGGAGTAATTTGGAGAACCTCCAACGCTTTTCGTGCATTTTTATACGTAATGGGCCCGTCAAATCCGAGATACCAGCCCATCTTCAAAAGCTCTGCTGCCATCTCTGCACTACCGGAATAACAGTGAAAAACACCCCTGTTCTCTTTGTGACGGGAAACAATTTCAAAAGCATCTCCATGCGCTTCCCGATCATGAATAATGACGGGGAGATTCAATTGATCGGCCAGCTTTAACTGCGCTTCAAATACTTCTTTCTGAAGTTCCTTTTTCGAATCGTCCCAATAATAGTCAAGGCCGATTTCTCCGACAGCCACGCATTTCGAGTGAGAGGCAAGTTTTTCTATTTGAGCAAGCCAGTCGAAAGGCAGATCTGAAATCTCTTCAGGATGAACTCCTGCCGCAAAAAAAGCAAAATCATAACCCTCCGCTATTCGGCAGGCCATTTCAGAGCTTGGAATGTCACAGCCGGGATCAATCACAAACTCCACTCCCTCCGCGGGAAAACGAGAAAGCAGCTCATTACGGTCAGCGTCAAATGCTTTATCGTCGTAATGGGCATGCGTATCAAAATACATATGAATGAAGGCCTTTCCATGAATTTCAGATTATTATACAGGAAAAAAAGACCGGCTGCAAGAGCCGGTCTTAAAAGAATACCCCTTAGTTAATTTTAATGGAGCGGCTGACAGGAACTTCTTCCGCTTCCTTCGGAAGAGTGAGCTTTAAAACGCCGTCAACATATGCTGCAGTGATCTTATCCACATCAATACCGGTGAGATCAAAGCTTCTGCTGTATGAACCGTAAAAACGCTCGCGCTTGATGAAATTAGGAACTTTCTCTTCCTTATTCAGTTTACGTTCAGCCGAAATCGTCAAACAATCATTTTCAATGTTAAGATTGATGTCTTCTTTCTTAAAGCCGGGAAGCTCAGCATTCAGTTCAAAAGAATCACCGTTGTCAATCACATCAGTTGCAAACGGGTTGGAAACATTTCTTGCCGTATTGTTGAAAAACTCATCCATCTCACGGAACGGATCATAATTGGAAACACGGTGCATTCTGCGGTCAAAAGGAATCAGTTCGAACATAATAATCTATACCTCCAAAATTTTTTACAATATCAATTCCATCAAAAACGATCAAACATATTCAATTATATTTCTCGTTTCAATGTGTATATAAGATACCAAACATTTTTGAACAAATATAGCATTTATTATGAACAAATTATGAATATTAGCACTCTTGCTTCTTGAGTGCTAATATTGTTTACAGGCCAGGAATCAGCGATACCAGTTGAAGCATCAGCGGTGCAAAAAGAATGGCCGGCAGATAATTGGCAACTTTTATTTTGGTGATCCCGAGCATATTCAAACCGAGACCAAGAATCATCAGTGACCCCGCACAGATAATCTCATTGATCGCGGCTGTTGTCAAAATGCCTTCCAGCAGCCCTGCACCGAGCGCAATAGCCCCCTGAAAAACAAACACAAAGGCGGCAGAAAAAAGAACCCCAATCCCGAGGCTTACCGAAAGCATGCTGGAAGAGATCAGATCGAGAACTGACTTGGTAAAAAGCATTTCGTTATCTCCTGTAAGCCCGGCTGTAAGAGAGCCTACGATTGTCATCGCACCGACGCAGAACAACAGGCTTGCTGTAACAAAAGCCTGGGCAATCCCTGATTGCTCACCGTTTTTTTGAAATTTCTTTTCAAGCGCTTTCCCCAGCCTTGTAAGAAGCCCGTCTATGTCCAGAAGTGTGCCGGAAATGGCACCGAGAACCATAGAGAGAATCAAAACAATCGTGTTTTCTCCCTTCAGAGCGCCGCTGATTCCGATATATACCGTGCAAAGAGCTATTCCTGTCATGATGGCGTTGGAAAGGCGTTCCGGAATTCCTTTTTTGAAAAGCAGACCAACCGTGCTGCCCACAACAACCGCTATCGTATTGACAATTACGCCAAGCATACTTGAAAATCCTTTCATTTTTACTTGCTTTTTACAAAGAAATGAGATATACTCATACAAGTCAAACGCCGGTGTGATGGAATGGTAGACGTGACGGACTCAAAATCCGTTGGTGGCGACACCGTGTGGGTTCGAGTCCCACCACCGGCATTCAAAGAAACCCGCTGATTTATATCAGCGGGTTTCTTGTTTTATCCAGCATGGTGGATGAAGATTACTCCTCTTCTGCAGGAGCTTCTTCCTCTTCTGCCTCTTCCTCAACGGGAGCTTCGGGCTCGAGAAGGGCGCGGATGGAGAGGGAAATCTTCTGGTTGTCATAGTCAATTGCCGTGATCTTTGCATCAACAACATCGCCGACGTGAAGAACATCGTCCACCTTCGCAATACGATGATCGGCAACCTGAGAAATATGGATCAGGCCGTCAACACCGGGCAGAACTTCTGCGAAAGCGCCAAACTGCATGAGCTTGACAACTTTAACAGATGCCACATCGCCGACGCTGTAACGATCGGTGAAGAGCTTCCAGGGATTTGCTTCGGGATCTTTGTAACCGAGAGAAATTCTGTGAGCATCCTTATCGAACCCGATGACATAGACATCAAGCTCGTCGCCGACTTTGACAACTTCTGCCGGATTGTGAATTCTGCCCCAGGTGAGCTCAGAGACATGAACCATACCGTCAACCCCACCGATGTCGACAAATGCGCCGTAGCTGGTAAGGGATTTGACAACGCCGTGATAACGCTTGCCGATTTCAATGGTATTCCAGAGTTCTTCTCTCATGGCATGACGCTCGGCAGCTGCTGCGCGACGGATGGACCCGACAACACGCTTGCGAGCCTTGTTGACTTCGGTAATCTTGAGCTTGGCAGCCTTCTTGAGGAGCTGGGAGAGCTCCGCCTCACGCGGAAGATCCGTCTGAGAAGCGGGAACAAACACGCGAACGCCTCTGACATTCACGACAACGCCGCCCTTGTTGACTTCGGTAACCGTGCCTTCGACTACGGAACCGTTCTCGGCTGCAGCTTCCATATCGTCCCAGAACTTGATGTTGTCAAGACGCTTCTTGGAGAGCATTGCAGTACCTTCCACATCGTTTACTCTGACAACGAGAGCTTCGATCTCATCGCCGAGTTTTACACAATCTTCCAGCTTTTCGCCGCCGTCTGTAAAATCAGTCGTCGGGATGAAACCGGTGTACTTCATGCCGAGATCAACAGTAACTTCAGTGCTGCTGATACCGGTGACAACGCCTGTAACCTTCTCACCGTTATATATTGATTTAAGGGTCTCCTCCAGCATTGCATCGAAAGAGACTTCCTCTGCGGGTGTTTCTGCTGCAGGGGCTTCTGCCGCTGCGGGGACTTCTGCTTCTACGGGTGCCTGGGCCTCAGTTGCTTCTTCAACTGCGTTGGTTTCTTCAACCTTCAATTCATCCATTGCTTTTCTTACCTCCTTAATTATCCACGATGGCGTCGATGCACCGGCTGTGAGACCGACCAGATTGCATGGTGCCAGTTTTGTCAGGTCAAGCTCATCAGAGCGTTCAATAAACTGAACGTTGGAGCACGCTTCCTGACAGATCTGGGCAAGATGCAGACTGTTTGCACTGTGCTTTCCCCCGATGACAACCATAGCGTCACACCGGGAGGCAAGTTCCGCTGCTTCCTTCTGCCTCGTGAACGTAGCAAAACACATTGTATCAAAGATTTGCAGATTTGTACATCTTTTTTTTAAAGAATTTACACAATTCTTGAAATTCGTCTGCGTCTGGGTCGTCTGGGCAACAACACAGAGCGGCAAATCCAGCTTATCCGGGTGGGTAATCATCCAGTTCTCGGCTTCCCGTTCATTTTCCAGGACGTCGCAACCTGTGCACCACCCGCAGATTGCCTCTACCTCCGGATGTCCGTGCATTCCGACCACGAGAACATATCGCCCTTCTTCGGAGGCTTTGCCGACAATCCGATGAATGTGTTTGACGCGCGGGCAGGTTGCATCAACAACCTCTGCCCCTTTCTCCTCCAGTGCATCGATGACAGCCCTGGAAACTCCGTGAGCCCGGATGATCACCCTGTCACCCTGAGAAACTTCCGCCGGAGAAGAGATGACACGCATGCCTTTTTCCTGCAGGGCAGAAACCACATCGGCATTATGGATGAGTTCCCCGCAGCTCAGGCAAGAACCGGACTGTGAGAGAATCTGCTCTGCCATCTCAACGGACCTTCGAACCCCGAAACAGAATCCCGCGCTCTCGGCAACGAGGAGTTCTTTCATGCCTGCCCCTCCCGGCGGACGGGAAGCTTCTCTTCAATCAGGGTGCACAGCGTCTCAAAGCTCTGCTCAAAGTCAAGGTCGCTGGTATCTACGAGGACAGCATCCTCTGCACGGCGAAGAGGTGCAATTTCCCGCGTCATGTCCTGATAATCCCGCAATTCAATGTCCTTCAGAACTTCTTCAAAGGTGGTGGAGACGCCCTTTTCCACCAATTCCTTCAGCCGGCGGGAGGCACGGGCTTCGCTGCTTGCCGTGAGATAGATTTTCAAATCGGCATTCGGGAGAACCACGGTGCCGATATCACGCCCGTCGAGAATCACATCATAGTCCCGCGCAAAACGGCGCTGCATCTCCAGGAGGAATGCCCGGCAGACCGGAAGCGCGGAAACATCGGAAGCATAGAGGGAAATCTCCGGCATACGGATGGCTTCGCTGACGTCTTCTCCGTTGAGGAACATACGCTGCAGGCCGGAATCGTCATAACGGATTTCGATGTGTACCTCCGGCAGGATTTTGGACAGTTCCTGCTCCGAATGCCGGTCAATTCCTGCACGAAACGCTGCAAGACCTACGGTACGGTAGATGGCACCGGTGTCCAGATAAACAAAGTGAAAAGCAGCGCTGATCTTTTTGGACAGGGAGCTTTTCCCCGCACCCGAGGGGCCATCGATGGCAATGGAATAATGTTTCGTCATAAGAATATTACCTTCTCTCAACAACGTTATGATACTGATTTTGTGATGGCGGCAGAGGCAACATAAGCCGTGGACCAGGCAATCTGCAGATTGAAGCCGCCGGTATAGGCATCAAGATCCAAAACTTCTCCGGCGAAGAAAAGACCGGGCACAATTTTGGATTCCATGGTACGGGGATTGACCTCCTTTGTGCTGATTCCGCCGGAGGTGACAATTGCCTCGTCAACAGGACGAGTGCCGGAAACCGAAACAGGAAATGCTTTCAACACCCTGCGAAGGGCGGCACGCTGCTCCTGCGTGACAGCGTGGACCGGGATGCCGCCGTCGAGCCCGGCGAGAGATAGCACCACCGGCGCCATGGAACGGCCGGTCAACCCGGGAATAACATTATGAAGAGCCCGGTTCGGTTGCTCGGCAAAGTCACGCAAAATCCGGGCATCCAGTTTTTCTTCCTCGAGACCCGGTTTTAAATCAATTTCCAGCCGGTAAGTTTTCGATGAAAAATCACGCATATGGGCACTTGCCGAGAGCACCAACGGGCCCGAGACGCCAAAGTGGGTAAAGAGCATCTCTCCAAGTTCCCGGAAAATCAGTTTCTCATTTTCATAAGCGCGTAAGGTCACATTTTTCAGGCTGAAACCCTGGAGCTCGCGGCAGAAAGCGTCGTCACTCTCCAGCGGCACGAGAGAAGGATGGGTGGGAACAAGCGTATGTCCGAGCGCCTGCACCATTTTATAACCTGTACCGTCAGAGCCCGTGAGGGGATAGGAAAGACCGCCGGTACACAGGCAGACTGCCCGACAGGCAATCACGCCCTCCGGCGTGTGGACGCCGGAAACCGAACCATCCTCCAGAAGAATACTGTCAGCCCTTGTTTTGACTGTTTTCACACCGGCCTCCGTGCACAGGCGCACAAGACAATCGGCAATATCGTCAGCGCGGTCGGAACAGGGAAAAACTCGCGCACCCCGTTCGGTTTTTACCGGAACACCGTTCGCTTCAAAAAAAGCCATTACATCCTGCGGAGAAAAACGGTTGAGAGCACTGTAGAGAAAACGGCCGTCCCCCGGGATATTTTGCATAAATTCGGCAACGGTACAGTTATTGGTAAGGTTGCACCGTCCTTTTCCGGTCAGGCGAAGCTTCCTCCCCAGCTGGCGATTGGCATCAAGCATCATCACCGAGCAGCCGCCCTGTGCTGCCTGAACGGCACACATCAGGCCGGAGGCTCCGCCGCCGATGACAACAAGATCACATTGTGCAAACGTCTTCATGGTTTTTCTCCTGTCTGAACGGAAGCTCTGAGGGTCCGGATCTCTTCTTCGGTAAGATAACGCCACTGACCGGGTTGAAGATCCCCGAGGGAAAGCGGGCCTTCCTGTATGCGCTGCAGTTTCATCACTTTTACGCCGGCCCGTTCGCACAGCCGCCGGATCTGGCGGTTACGCCCTTCATGGATGGTTACGGAACACACGGCTTCCTGCCCGGAGAGGCTGAGCACCTTTACGTGAGCGGGAGAAGTGGCACGCCCGTCGATGGTGATCGGGCGGGAGAGGGAGGAAACGGCTTTCTCCAGGTTCTCCCCGTGAATGGACAGGAGATACGTCTTCGGGATTTCAAAAGCGGGATGCATCAGGGCATTGGCCAATTCTCCGTCATTTGTGAGCAGCAGAAGCCCTTCGGAATACTGGTCGAGCCTGCCGATGGGATAGATACGCGCGTGCACGCCCTGCACCAGGGAAGACACCGCAGGCCTGCCCTTTTCGTCACGGAGAGTAGTGACAACTCCTGCCGGCTTGTTGAGCATAACAGTGATCTTTTTCTCCCGGGAAAGGAGAGGGTGGCCGTTGACAACGATATTATCCTGCTCGATATCGGCTTTGGTGCCGAGTTCTGCCGGCACTCCGTTCACCTGCACCTTGCCGGCAGCAATCAACTGCTCGGCAGCGCGGCGTGACATCAATCCGGAGGCTGAAATGATTTTCTGAAGACGTTCCTGCATGTTTTGTTCCTTTAAAAAAGTCATCGAAGAACATCCGGCAATCAGCAATTGCCGGATGTCATCTGAAAAAGAGTATTCTGAGGAGTAATATTCAGTTTTCTCCCTGCTGTTTGGTGATGAAGGCATCGACACGATCCATCACCTGGGGAACAAGATCGATAATCCTGTCAACCGTGTTATTGGCGGGCGGTGTGACATTGATCATACGCACAACGCCGTCTTTAATCACAAGAAATCCGAACGGCTCTATCTTGACGCCCGTCGCATTCCCGCCGCCGTAAGGCTGGGGGCCGTCCTTCCGCTTGGGGCCGAACTCCACGCCGCCTCCGCCGAAGCCGATGCTGATTTTGGAAATCGGCACAAGCGTAATTCCGTCGGGTGTGACAATGGGATCGCCGACTACGGTGTCTACCTGGAGAATTTTTTTGACATTCTCCATTGTCGTCTGCATCAGTTCGCCAATCGGGTTCACTTTTTCATTCTCCATTTGTAGGCTTCCTTTCCTGTTCTTTTTGTAGGTTCTCTTCTAAAAGAGGCTGTGGAGGCGGCTCTTCCGGAGTCTGCCCGGAGTCTGTCTTTTCTGTTTCCGGATTCTGCTCCGGGGTCGCTTCTCCGGCTTCGGGATTCTGGCCGGAGATTGCCTCTTCGGCTTTTGATTGTTCGGGGTTTTCCTTCTCCGGGCTGTTTTTCTTTTCCAGCACAGAACGGATCAACTTTGTAGCAAGGCTTGGATTTTCCACCTGAAAAGCATACTCCTCGGGATCGGAACGTTTCAGCCTGACCCAGTACAGTTTGTTGCGAATGAGGATGCCGATTACTCCGAAGAGGATGGTAAAGAGCATATCGAAAACAGCACCGAGCCGCAAAACAACGGCAATGCCGAAATCCAGCTTCATCTCGGAAACGGTAAAATCAACGGCTGTGCGCACATCGGTATTCCTGCAGTGGAAACGTTCGGCACAGTACGGTGCGAGAGCGGAGAGAATCCCATTGACGGCAGCAAACAGGCGCGCCGTGTCATAAGGGTCCTTCCCTGCTGCGAGCCAGTGGAGCAAAAACCGGTCAACATGAAATCCGTTGAAGAATCTTCCGAGCCCTTTCAGCACTTTTTTCAACAGGTCAATGACTTCATCATTGCTGATCATAAAGCCGGGGCCGGTCTTTTCCTTTTTTGGTTTCGTTTTTTTCGGCTTTTTTTCTTTTTCAGGCTTCTCGGCAGGTTTCGGCTTTTCTTCCTGCTTTTCCGGCTTCGGCGTACGCGGAGCTTTGCGCGGATAAATCTGTAGCAGAAGCCCGCAGAATTTGACGGAAACTGCCAATTTCTGATCGACAAAGCTGATATCCGCTCCGGCACGAATCTGGCAGAGAAGCAGAATGACAAGCACGAGAATGCCTAAAATTTTCAGGACAAGCAAATGGTTTCACCCCATTTCCTACGAGCGCGGAAGCAATTATTCTTCTCTTTCCGATGAGACGGGAACGGCAGGCTGCAGATCGGGATTTTCTTCCTTTGCCTGCAGGGCATCAATCGCCTGCTGAAGCTTGGCTATTCCCTCGGTTGAGGCAACTTCCGGCAGCGGAGGCAAATCCGACAGTTGGCTGACCTGCATGGTACGGAGGAAGAGGTCCGTCGTTCCGTAAAGAGTGGGTCTGCCGGGCGCTTCCAGCTTTCCTTTTCCTTCAATGAGGCCCTTTTCCGTGAGGGATGCGACGGTATAGGAACTGTCAACCCCGCGAACGCGGCTGATGTAGGCCGCCGTAACCGGCTGATAATAGGCCACGATTGCGAGAGTTTCCACAGCGGCAGGAGAAAGAGAGGGGGGCTTTCTCTGTTCCAGAATTTTTGTAACCACGGAAGCATAGTCCGGAGAAGAGCACAGCTGTAGCTTATCTCCCATGCGAATCAGGGAAATGCTGTGATTTTCCTTCCGGAAAACATCAGAAAGCTCGGAAGCTGCCGCTTCTGCTTCGTCCTCCGAAATACCGAGGACCAGCGAAATTCTGCCGATGGCAACAGGCTCCCCGGCAGCAAACAAAACAGCTTCAAGTGCGGAACAATTCTCAGTCATCATTCAATCTTCAATCTGTTCAAGAATTTCATCAATATCACCGCCGGCAAAAGAGAGATCATAACCGTCCCCCCGGCGGGAAACCGAAACGACCACGCTGCCCATGCCGCAAAGCTCCAGCACGGAGATAAACGTGGCCACCAGCTCTGATTTGGAGCGACATTCGCTGTAGAGCTCGTTAAGGCTGATGTTGCGCAAACGGAGCCTGTCAAGAATCTGGCGGCTTTTGCTGCGGATGCTGTAAACAATACGATTGGGGATCGCCCGCGTAATGGCGGACAGCTCTCCCGGCAGGCGCTCTTCGGTAACGGTAAAAACACGCAGCAGAGCCTTGAGCAACTCTACCGGTTTGTGGGAATAGGGATATTCCGCGGCAACGGGAGGAGCAGGTTCCGGCAGGCGGGAATAGAGCAGTGCCCCCTGCCGATAGGCATTGCCGAGCAGCGGTGCAACCTCGCGGACAGCCGTTAAGGCATCCTTGCATTTGAGGGTTTCGAGAGATTCCATCAACGCTTCGAGCTCGGATACTTCCTCGTCACCGGAGAGCAGCGTCTTCGTTTTGACATACAGGAGATAGGATGCCATGCGAACAAATTCGCTCGTGACTTCCAGGTCCATCTCCTGCATTTTGGCGAGATATTCCAGATACTGATCCAGAATTTCCGAGATACGCAGATCTCTGATTTCAATTTTATTCTTCTGCAGGAGCATCAGAATCAGGCTGAGAGGACCTTCAAAGTCTTTCAGCTCATCCTTCTCCCGCACAATACCTTCCAGGTAAAAATTAGGATCTTCCATAGAGACAGATCACCTGTAAAAGAGATGGCGCACCAGTTTTTCGGTGCCGAGAGCGACCGGAATCAAAAGGTTGTTATAAACCCCGGAAATCACTGTTGAGAGCGGCCGGCCGAGAATCCCCGTGGCTACCAGAACAATCAGCAACAGCATCCCGTAGCGCTCATAGCGCATCAAAGAAGCATACTGCTCATCGCTTAAAACCGAAAGCAGAATTTTGGAACCGTCAAGTGGGGGCACCGGAATCAGGTTGAAAATGCCGAGACCTGTGCTGATATAAGCCCCCAGAGAGAGCATCTGCAGAAAATAGCGCCCTGCCGGGGAACCATAGAGGGGATGGGCAAGAAGCCCATAGAGAACCATAAACACAAATGCCAGCAGAAAATTGGTAACCGGCCCTGCCAATGCAGTGACGGCCATCCCTTTTTTAGGATTTTGAAACCGGTACATATTCACGGGGACAGGCTTTGCCCACCCGAAACGGAAACAGACCATCATCAGAAGGCCGGTAATGTCAATATGCTTCAGAGGATTCAACGTGAGCCTGCCGGCACGCTTTGCAGTGTCATCCCCCAGCTTCCAGGCCACGAAGCCGTGCCCGAGCTCATGAAGCGTGATGCACACCAGGGAGGGCACAACGGACAGGAGAATACTTAATAGGTAGGAGAAATCGAATCCTCCCCAGATATCCTGAACAATACTGATCAATTCTCCCTCCTCAAACTTCTTTTGAGTATTCTATCAAATTCATCGTAAAAAAACAAGAGCAGAGCGAAACTTATTCGGCCCTGCTCTGAGGATTCAGATTAGATTTGTGACGGCGGAGAGAAGCAGGTCTCTCCCCTGCCCGCTCTGCGCCGAAAACGGAATAAGCGAAATATCATCCCCCAAGTCCAGCGTCTGTCGGATCAGGGCAAGATTTGCGTTGAGCTCACTGTTTTTCAGCTTGTCCGTTTTATTGGCCAGCACCAGAAACGGAACCCCGGATTGCCGGAAAAAGGAAGCCATCCCTACATCATCCTTTGTGGGAGCATGACGGGCATCCACGATCAGAATGCCGAGGCTGTACAGATCCTTTTCCGCAAAGAACTGTTCCATCAGGACACTCCAGCGTTCCTTTTCACTGCGGGAGACACTGGCGAAACCGTATCCCGGGAGATCCAGAAAATAGAGCTTTCCGTCAATGAGAAAATAATTGATGTGCACGGTCTTCCCCGGGGTATTGCCGACACGGGCAATATTTTTGCGGTTTAAGATCCGGTTAATCACCGAAGATTTGCCGACATTGGATTTTCCGGCGAAGACGACTGCCGGGACGGAAGAACGGATGAACTGCTCCGGAGAGGCAGCCGAACGCACAAATTCCGCCTTGTTCACATTCAGCGATGCCATCAGCCAACCTCAGCAAAAACAGCCGGAATTACCTCGTCGATCCCGGACACCGGCAGGAAGGAGAGCTTTGCCCGTACGAGCGGATCAATCTCATCGAGATCGGACTCATTGTCGGCCGGCAAAATCACCGTTTTGACTCCGTTGCGAAGAGCTGCCATGGTTTTCTCCCGCAGGCCTCCGATCGCCAGCACACGCCCGCGCAGTGTGATTTCACCGGTCATCGCAATATCATGGCGAACCGCCTTACCGGTGAGGGCGGAGATGATGGCGACCGTCATGGTAATGCCGGCGGAAGGACCGTCTTTCGGAACGGCACCTTCGGGGAAATGAATATGGATATCCTTGTTTTTATAAAAATCAGGATCAATTCCCAGCTGTTCCGTCCTGCTGCGGATACAGGTGATGGCAGCTCGGGCGGATTCTTTCATCACATCGCCGAGGTTGCCCGTCAGCTCAAACTTACCAGAACCGTCGATCACGGCGACTTCCACATCCAGCACTTCCCCGCCGACCGACGTCCAGGCCAGACCGCGAACAAGGCCGACGGTATCTTTCAGCCGCTGTTCGTCCGCCTTGAATTTAACCGGGCCGAGAAACTCCGCCAGATTTGAAGGCGTTACGGTGAGGGAGGAAAACTTATTCTCTGCAATACCGCCTGCGGCTTTCCGGCAGATGGCTGCGAGCTCACGCTCGAGCACACGCACACCGGACTCCCGCGTGTAGGCGGGGATCAGGCTGCGGATTGCAGCATCCTGCACTTTGAGCTGGGTTGCCGTCAACCCGTGCTTTTTGCGCTGCTTCGGAAGCAGATGCTTTTTGGCAATCTGCAGCTTTTCTTCATCGGTATAGCTCGGCAACTCAATGACTTCCATCCGGTCGAGCAGAGCCCGCGGAATGGTGGAAATGTTGTTTGCCGTGGTGATAAAGAAGACGTTGGAAAGATCAAAGGGGATCTCCAGAAAATGATCGCGGAAGGTGGAGTTCTGCTCTGGATCGAGCACCTCCAGCAGAGCTGCCGCGGGATCGCCCCGATAGTCGGAACCGAGTTTATCAATCTCATCGAGCACAATGAGCGGATTGGATGACCCGGCCTGCACAACGGCGTTGATAATTCTGCCCGGCATGGAGCCGATATACGTCTTGCGGTGGCCGCGAATTTCTGCCTCGTCATGCACGCCGCCGAGGGAAATACGCACGAGCTTGCGGTTTGTAGCCGCCGCCACGCTCATGGCAATGCTTGTTTTTCCCGTGCCCGGTGCGCCAGCCAGACAGAGCAGTCCGCCTTTGATCTCCGGCGAGAGCTGTTTGACGGCAAGATACTCCAGAATTCGCTCTTTTACCTTGGTGAGGCCGTAATGATCCCTGTCGAGCACCTTGCGTGCTTTCTGGATGTCCACCGTCTCTTTGGTGAACTTGCCCCAGGGGAGATCCAGACAGGTATCGAGATAGGTGCGAATGACGGCACCTTCCGAAGAACCGAACGGCTGCTTGGAGAGGTGATTGAGCTCTTTGAGAAGCTTCTGACGGATCTCATCGGAAACCGGAAGAGCTTCAATCTTCTTCCGATACTCATCGATCTCGTCCATTCCGTCTTCCCCGAGCTCGGACTGGATCACTTTAAGCTCTTCCCGCAGGTAATACTCCCGCTGGCCTCTGTTCATGGATTCCATGGTGGCATCGCTCAGCTCTTTCTCAATGTTCAGCACATCGAGCTCATGGCTTAAGAGCCTGTTGAGTTCCGTCAGGCGGCGGCAGGGATGCAACTCTTCGAGAAGCCGCTGCTTTTCCTCAATCGACAGCATGACATTCTGGGCGAGAAAGTCAGCAATATAGGAAGGAGAGGAATTGCCGAAAAGGGAGACAAACTGGTCGGGGCTCACCTCTCCGTTGAGCTGCAGATACTCCTGATAGAGGGAAATGCTGCTGCGCAGCAGCGCTTCCTTTTTGGTCTCGCTGACCCGTTCGGGGAGATCTTCCAGCGGGATCAAAACAGCAGAATAGCCCTTCGGATCCAGATGGATCTCTTCTGCCGAGGCACGGAAAAGCCCTTCCACCATCACACGGCACACGGATGCGCCGGGCTGCTGCAGCAGCTGGCGGATACGGCAGACAACCCCGATGCGATAGAGATCCTTCTCTTCGGGGAGATCAATCAGAGGATCGCGCTGGGAGGCGAAAAAGACCATTCTGTCATGCCGGTTGGCATTGTTCAGCGCTCCCACGGAGGCGCGGCGCTCAACATCCATCGTGAGAAGCATTTTGGGGAAAATGCAGGGCCCGCGCAATGCGACCATGGGGATGGAGAGCTGCGTCTGCAGCAGGTCAGCTGCCTGATGGACTTGGTTTTTCACATTAGCCATTATTCTTCACCGATCCGTATCATTTTCGGGCCTGTGTGGTTTCGAATTCCATCCGCCGTCACAACGATTTTACCGAGCGTCGGGTCGGAGGGTGCTTCAAACATAATATCATTCATAATGCTCTCTACTACGCTGCGAAGGCCGCGGGCACCGATTTTCAGCTCGATTGCCCTGTCGGCAATCAGTTCCAGCGCTTCGGGCTCAAACTCCAGATCAATTCCGTCATAGGAGAGAAGCTTTTTATACTGCTTCACCATGGAGTTCTTCGGCTCGGTGAGAATCCGCATAAGGTCTTCCCTGTTGAGAGACTGGAGCGTCGCAATGACCGGGAGACGACCGATGAGCTCGGGAATAATGCCGAACTTCAGCAGATCATCCTGCCGGACCATGGAGAGCAGCTCCCCGATATCACGTTCGGAATTGCCGCGGATATCAGACTCAAACCCGATGGATTTTTTGCTGGAGCGACGGGAGATGATTTTTTCCAGCCCGTCAAAGGCGCCGCCGCAGATAAAGAGAATATTGGACGTGTCAATCTGGATGAATTCCTGATTGGGATGCTTCCGGCCTCCGTTGGGCGGGACGTTGGAAACCGTGCCTTCGATGATTTTCAGAAGGGCCTGCTGGACTCCTTCGCCGGAGACATCGCGGGTGATGGAGGTATTCTCGCTTTTGCGGGAAATCTTGTCAATTTCATCGACATAAATGATCCCGTGTTCCGCACGCTCAACATCAAAATCTGCTGCCTGAATCAGCCTGAGAAGGATATTTTCCACATCTTCTCCGACGTATCCGGCTTCGGTGAGCGTGGTAGCATCCGCAATGGCAAAGGGCACATCCAGCATTTTCGCAAGCGTCTGTGCCAGGAGGGTTTTTCCCGAGCCCGTGGAGCCGATGAGAAGAACGTTGCTTTTCTGCAGCTCAACCTCATCCCCGGACATGCCGTTGAAAATGCGCTTGTAGTGGTTATAGACCGCAACGGCAAGAACTTTTTTGGCATTGTCCTGCCCGATGACATACTGATCGAGCCTGGCTTTGATCTCTGCAGGCTTCGGCAGCTTCTCGAGATTGAAATCGGTTGAAAGGGCTTTTGCCCCATCATCCGGCTGGCGTTTTGTTTCAGCGACGATATCCATGCACATTCTGACGCATTCATCGCAGATATAGGCACCGTTACCGGCAATCAGCCTGCCGACCAGCGACTGCGTTCTGCCGCAGAAGGAACATCTGATTTGCTTCGATTCGTTTTTTGGCATTTGTAACTCCTAAAATGAAGGGGGAACAGAAGTTCCCCCAAGAAATCAACGCTTGTAGATGACTTTGTCGATCAGACCGTATTCAAGCGCCTCTTCGGCAGACATGAAATGGTCGCGCTCGCAGTCTTCCGCAATTTTTTCAATGCTCTTGCCGGTGTTCTGTGCAAGAATGGCATTGAGTTTGTTTTTAATCTTCAGGATATGCTCCGCCTGAATCTGAATGTCCGTTGCCTGACCCTGGCTGCCGCCGGAGGGCTGGTGAATCATGATTTCGGCATTCGGAAGAGCAATCCGTTTTCCCTTTGCTCCGGAGGAGAGCAGGAAGGCGCCCATGGAAGCCGCCATTCCGACGCAGATGGTGGATACATCCGGTTTGATGTACTGCATGGTATCGTAAATGGCAAGACCGGAAGTAACACTGCCGCCGGGGCTGTTGATGTAAAACTGGATATCCTTATCCGGATCTTCCGCTTCGAGATAGAGAAGCTGAGCCACGACAAGGCTTGCCGTCACATCATTCACTTCTTCGGAGAGAATGATAATGCGATCATTCAGCAGGCGTGAGAAAATATCATACGAGCGCTCGCCGCGGCTCGTCTGCTCCACGACATACGGAACAAGACTCATTCGGCGGCCTCTTCAGACTCTTTCTTTTCCGGCTCGGCAGCCTCTTCGGCAGAGGCAGGTGCTGCATCCACTGCAACAGCGGAGTCGGCAATAATATCCATGGCCTTTTCTTTCTTGAACTCGGACTTGATGTAATCCATGCCGAAGTACTTTTTGATTTCGTCTGCGGAAGCGCCGACAGAACCGGAGATCTTTTCGATATAGGCATCGATCTCTTCATCCGTGCCTTCAATCTTTTCGGCATCAATCACGGCGTTGACAAGCAGCTCGACCTTCGTCTCGCGCTCTGCGTTCGGACGAATGGCCGTCTTCATGGCTTCTTCATCGATGCCGAGCATGGATGCAAGCGTCTCAACCTGCATGTTCTGATCGTTCACACCGTAATTGGAAGCGAAGTTGCGGATGATGGATTCGATATGGGCTTTCACCATCGTCTCCGGGAGGTCAGCCTTCAGATTTTCACAGGCTTTCTCAATGGCTGCACTGCGGAAAGCTGCCTTGGCCTGCTCGGCACGGCGCTCTTCAATATTCTTGCGGACGCTTGCCTTGTACTCGTCAAACGTGTCAAACTCGGAGACATCCTGTGCAAAGTCATCATCCAGCTCGGGAAGCTCGGGATAGGTAATGCCGTTCACCTTCACGTGGAAAACAACATCCTTGCCGGCGAGATCTTCTGCATAGTTCTCAGGGAAGGTGATGTTGATATCTTTCTCTTCACCGACGCTCATGCCGATGACCTGATCCTCAAAACCGGGGACGAAGGAACCGGAGCCGAGCTCGAGGTCGTGATTCTCACCCTTGCCGTCGTCGAAGGGGTTGGTCTTTTCGGGATCGAGGAAACCTTCGTAATCGATATTGGCGGTGTCACCCTTCTGAGCCGGACGATCATCCACACTGAGCTTGCGTGCATTGCGTTTGCGAACGGATTCCACCTCACGGTCGACATCCTCTTCGGATACTTCCACGGGAACCTTTTCCACTTCAAGGCCTTTGTACTGGCCGAGCTCTACTTCCGGGTAAAGCTCAACGGAAAACGTAAAAACAGCGGTGCGCTCGTCGCTGACATCTGCACTTACGATGGAAGGCATACCGATGAAATTGACGTTGCCTTCTTCTACCCCTTTATCAAAAGCGGGCTGAGCCAGTTCATCCAGAGCATCCTGATAAAACACTTCACGGCCATACTCTCCTTCAATGATATAGAGAGGTGCCTTGCCTCTGCGGAAACCGTGGATATTGATCTGACCTTTGTTCTTCTGATAGGCCTTTTTAATGGCCTGCTCAAATTCCGCGTTGTCAGATTCTACCTGAAACTCCAGCCTGTTATTCTCTTTCTTTTCCGAATTCTTAAGAATCATCTCAGATTCCTCCTATTTAAATCTTAAAATGCCGATTAAGTATGATAGCAGATTCTGTCCATAAAATCAATGATAATTCTTTCTTTTTTTAGACTTTTATGCCAGATGACCTTTTTCTTCTATGACTTTGATGACGCTGTCAACATACTTTTCGCATGCTTCATGGGTCTCGGCTTCGACCATCACGCGAATCAGGGGCTCAGTGCCGCTTTCGCGAACCAGAATACGGCCGGTATCGCCCAGAGCATCGGCAACAGCCTGCACGGCTGCCTGCACATCCGGGTCATTCTGAGCCTCGGGTTTGCTCTTTACCCGCACATTTTTCAGAACCTGGGGGTAAAACACCACGGGGGCTGCCAGCTCACTCATGGGCTTTTCCTTTGCCAGCATGACTTCCATCAGCTTCAGGCTGGTCAAGATGCCGTCTCCGGTCGTCTCATACTTCAGGAAGATGGTGTGGCCGCTCTGTTCGCCTCCGAGGCGGTTGCCGGTTTTCACCATATTCTCATACACATACTTATCGCCGACCTTGGTCTTCTCATACTCGATGCCGACTTTGTCCAGCGCTTTGTACAACCCGAAGTTGCTCATGACTGTTGTGACAACTTTATTATTCAGCAGCTTGCCCCGCTCTTTCATATAGAGGCCGTAGATGTAGAGCACATGGTCACCGGTGACGAGATTGCCCTTTTCATCCACGCACAGGCAACGGTCGGCATCCCCGTCATAGGCAAAGCCGACATCCAGCCCGTTTTCCACCACGAACTTCTGCAAATGCTCGATGTGTGTGCTGCCGCAATCGGTATTGATATTGTATCCGTCGGGATGATCATTCATCACATAGAGCTTTGCTCCCAGCGCTTCAAAAACACCTCTCGCAATCTGCCAGGCGGCACCGTTGGCACAGTCCAGCCCAACCTTCACACCCTTGAAGCTGTATTTGCTCATGGAGATCAGATGGCCGATGTAGCGGTTGCGGCCGGCCACATAGTCCACCGTGCGGCCGATCGCTTCTCTCCCGGCAACCGGGATGTCAAGCTTGCCGTCGAGATAGTCTTCCACCTTGAGGATGGTCTCCTCGTCCATCTTCTCCCCGCTGCCGTTGAGAAGCTTAATCCCGTTGTCGTAATAGGGATTGTGAGAGGCGGAAATCATAATGCCGCAATCAAAATCGTCCACTCTTGAGATATAGGCGACGCTCGGCGTCGTTGTAACATGCATGATATAGGCATCCGCGCCGCTGGCCATCAGGCCGGTGCAGAGCGCATACTCGAACATGTAAGAGGATCTTCTCGTGTCCTTGCCGATGACGACCTTGCACTTCTTCCCCTGGTTTTCTCCGTAATACCAACCGAGAAAACGCCCGATTTTAACGGCATGGTCGAAGGTAAGATCTTTATTGGCTTCTCCGCGGAAGCCGTCCGTCCCGAAATACTTTCCCATAACAGTTTTTCCCAATCCTTTTCATTCGTTTTCTGTGTTTCCCGATGCCTTCAACTCTGTTGGAAACAATTCATTAATCATTTATAATTTATAATTTTTCCACGATCGTTCCGTCGTTCTTGTAAATGCAGTTCTCCGGCACAACGCCTCTCACACAGGAGGTGGGATATACAATGGAATGCCTGCCGATCACCGTGCCGGGATTGCAGACCGCATTGCATCCGACTTCGACATAGTCCCCCAGCATGGCGCCGAACTTTTTGAGCCCGGTTTCCGTCTTTTCTCGACCGTTGTGAACCACAACAAGCTTCTTGTCACTCTTCACATTGGAAGTAATCGAGCCCGCCCCCATATGGCTGTAATAACCGAGAATACTGTCCCCCACATAATTGTAATGAGGCGTCTGCACATGGTCAAAGAGGATCACATTCTTCAGCTCGACGCTGTTGCCGACAACACAATCGGCACCCACGAGAGCCGAGCCGCGGATAAAGGCGCAGTGGCGGACCTCGGTGTTCGGCCCGATGATGCAGGGCGCGCCGAGATAAGCAGACGGGAAAATCTTTGCCGTTTTGTGCACCCAGACATGCTCTTCCCTCTCTTCATAGTCTTCGCCGAGAGTCGGCCCGAGATGCAGGATGAACTCTTTGATGCCTTTCAACGCTTCCCAGGGATAGGTAAACTGAGAAAGGTATTCCTTTGCCAGGGTATGCTCCAGATCATACAGATCAGCTATTGTATACATTTATCAAATTCTCTCTTTCCACGGCAAGTGCCGCTTCCTTGATCAAAATACGGCATAAAAACTTCTGCCGGCCCGAAACAGGTTTACAATTATTTTATATCATACCACTGCTGTCAAGAGGGGGAATAAAACATGCCCGGAAACTGCCTGTATTTTAATTGGAAAACCGTCTGCCATACGGATGTGTTTGGCCCGGTCCATCACCTGAATGTTCTCCTCCCGGTTGTCTCTTTTCTCTCCGTTTAGATGATGAACAACTTCATTTTCTTTCAAAGGCCTGCCGAGGATGCCCTCCATAATCACATCGTGAACAGGTCTTCGCTTCCCGTCCTGTATCACGATTTCATATTCCGATCCCATACCAAGCGCCCCCATTCGTCATAACTTTTTGACATGATAACGGCATACCGAAGTAAGTTCAAGTGGCATTTGCTGTCCCTTAACTTCCGGCGTGCTTACGATCCGATTTTACTCCCTACTTATACTCTCATTTCCTCATTTTGAACCCGTTCAGCACTTTGTGACACTTGTGTGACAGATCATTTGTTATACTTTGCCCGTAAACGAAAAAAACTTCGCACAAGCGAAGCTGAGAAAGGAATTAAAAAAATGAAAACAGAAAATATTCTTACCGATGATGTCCTCGCAACTGTAAACGGCGGTGTTACCAGAGATATGGCCGCAGCCTTCGATGTGATTAATGGCAAGTTCGGCAACGACCAAGCCCGTGTCACTGCCCTGAGAAACGCCGGATATGATCCGAATGTTGTTCAGGGGCTGGTCAACGACTGGCTGAAATACGGCAACGTAGCTCGCGATGTAATGGCCGGTAAATACGGCGTCGGAACCGATCGTTACGGCCGTCTTGCAGCAGCCGGCTACAATGCAAACGTTGTTCAGAATCTTGTCAATCAGTTCATGATGTAACGAAAAATCGAAAAACAATAATCTTACCTTCAGGGGCGGTTCTTCTGTGACCGCCCCTGAAGATATGATACCGGATATTTCACAAGGATATAGCTGTGTTTCGTCGCTTCATTGGTGTGGAATGTCCAGCATATCCAGAAGTCGGATAAAGGTATCCTGCCCGTCCAGGCAAGTGTCCGTCAACCAGCCTTTTTCTGTTCTCCACTCGGATAGACCGCGGTAATAAAAGTGCTTTTTGGAATCCTCAATGATAAACGGAATTATATTGTGACGCAGACATTCTTTCAGTGCCACGAGCCTGCCCACTCTCCCATTTCCATCCTGGAATGGATGAATATATTCGAATTCAGCATGAAGAGCAATCACATCTTCAATCGTAACGATTTCCTTTGCGTTATATTCAGCCAGGAGCGCGTGCATCCGTTTTTCCACATCCTTCGGCCTGGCCGTTTCACGCCCGCCGACCATATTTGCCCTGCGCTTATAATCCCCTACCGCAAACCAGCTTAAGGTAGAATCCCGGGTATCTTGTTTCAGGATATAATGCAAATGCTTGATGATCTCCTCTGACAACGTTTCTTCTGCAGTATCGATCACACAGTCGATCGCCCGGAAATGATGGACAGTCTCCAGAATGTCGTCGACCGGCACCCCGTCTCCCACATCGATGGTGTTCGTTTCAAAAATCAGCCTTGTCTGATCTTCGGTGAGTTTGCTGCCCTCGATATGATTGGAGTTGTAGGTCATTCTCACCTGCAGCTCGTGATACAGCCCTCCGGAGAGTCTTGCTTCTTTTTCATCACGCAGCATTTGAAGGATTACATTTTGAGAAATGCTCCTGCACAGAGATTCTGCATCGCACTCCAGATAGTCCGCAATTTTATGCAGTGTCCTTTGGGATACCTTCTCACCTTTGGAGATTTTGGCAATGGTGCGTGAGGAAATCCCTATCGCCGAAGTCAGATCCGTTTTTGTAATACCCTTGCTCTTCAGCCTCTGATAAAGGCCATCGTAAGAAAACATATCCCCGCCTCCCTCTCAAAATCCTTTACATATTATACTAAATCACTGGCGAAAAGTAAAGGTTATATCCGGAGAGTTCATAAAAAAGGAAAGGAAAAAACATCATAAGCCAGTTGATGATAAACCGCCTGATTGACTTACAAAAGAATTCACAAAAAACTCTTGAAATTCAGTTTCTTTTATCATAGAATAATTTTGGATTGATCTGCTTATCATCAAAAAGCTTACAGATGAGCGAATTGATAACGATATAGGAAGGATTTTTCGCCGCCATAACATCATCGAGTATAAATCTCCGGATGATGAGCTGAGTATCGACGTCTATTACAAGGTTCAGGCATATGCAAGCCTTTACAAGGCATCCGGTAACAGCGTAAATGAAATACCGGCAGACAGCATTACTGTAACTCTATTTCGTGATACTTATCCACGTAC
>JAFUGY010000132.1 GCA_017469115.1 Oscillospiraceae bacterium | reverse complement strand
TCGGGGACGGCACAGACCACGGTTTTCGTCTCAAATGCATCGGACAGGAGGGCGCAGAGCCCGAAGGAAACACGGGTGGGATACCGATCGGACAGGAGAGAGACGAAGCGGTTCTGCACCTCTCTTGCCTGAACCCACCTCTTCTCCTGGGTAATGCGGGCAAGCTCGTCGTACAGGAGGGCAACGGCACTGTTGAAGGAGGGCTGCTCTTCATCGTAGGCATCGGAAGGATCAAAGAGTTCTTTGAAACGGGGCTGGATTTCCTCCGCGACTGCGACGGCGTGGTTGAGATACGTGCCGTGAAAGGTGGCGCGGTAGAGTTCGAGAAAGCCGAGGCCGGCAAAAGGATCCTGCAGGGAGGCATCATCAGCGACCTCCAATGCCCGATCGAGCAGAGCGTCCTTCCGGAAGACTCTGGCGCACTTGGCAAGGGCAGGGAGCAGCATGCGGTCGTCCTCGTCGCAGCGGTCCAGGAGGAAAGAGGCGGCGGGAGCACAAAAGGAGGCCTGAGACGCCTCATAATATTCAGCATAGGCATAGGCGAGGGAGGCGCTGCCGGGCATGGAATCAAGCTCGGCAAGGGTGTTGCCCACCAGCTGCAATAAGGCCTTATCTTCCACCAGGGTAGCCCAGCGAATGAGAAAAACAAAACTGTAGGGGCCGGCAAATCCTTCGCTTTTCAGCAATTCCACTGCATTTTCCAATTTACTTTCCATAAAAGACCTCTTTCGCAATCGTAGTTTTTATACTATAATAGATGATAAGATTTTAATCCAAACCGGATAAATTATTATAGTATCTCAGATGGGAAAAATCAATGGAGGAAACGCATGAAAGGCCTGGAAGAAGCAAAAGAGCTCTATCTCTCCCGGGGAAAAGAGATGATTCATACCCGCTTTCCGGCATATGAAGGGAGGGTCGCCGTAGGGCTGGCCGGGCACGGTTCGGAGTGCTTCGGCTTTGACGATGCGCTGTCGCGGGACCATGATTTTGAACCGGGCTTCTGCCTGTGGCTCACGGATGAGGACGATCTGGCAATCGGCGCTTCCCTCGCCCGCGCCTACCGGACTCTGCTGCCGCCCAAACCGGGGAGGAAAAGCCCATTGGGGGAAAAGAAGCTGGGCGTGCTGCGCATCAGCGACTTTTACCGGCGCTACACCGGCTGCTCCGGTGCCCCTGAGAGTGAGGAGCACTGGCTCTCCCTCCCCTCCTGGGCGCTGGCAGAGGCGACGAACGGAGAAGTCTGGCGGGACGATTTGGGAGCCTTCACCGCCCTGCGGGAAAGGCTTCTTTACGGCATGCCGGAAGATGTGCGTTTGAAAAAGATGGCTGCCTGTTGTGCAATGATGGCGCAGTCAGGCCAGTATAATTATGCCCGATGCCTCTCCCACGGGGAGTCGGGGGCGGCGCAAATCGCTCTGACGGAATTTGTGCGCCAAACCTGCAGTATGATCTTTCTCTTAAACAGGGCACATGAGCCCTATTACAAATGGGTTTTCCGCGCCATGGGACAGTTGGAAAAACTCTCCTCCCTGAAGGACGCATTGGAATTCTTGCTGACGGGAGAGAACGACAGCACGCTCAAGCAGGGTGTGGTGGAAGATCTCTGCGCCCAGATCATTGCGGAGCTGAAGCAACAGAACCTGAGCGACAGCGGCTCGGATTATCTGGAGGATCACGCCTTTGAACTTCAGGAGCGGATCTCTTCCCGTGCCCTTCGCGCCATGCATTTGATGGAAGGATAAAAATTCCGTATACCTTGCGCTACTGCAGGATTTGCTTTACAACGCCGACACTTTCTGATAAAATACACGCATCAACCATATTGAAACAGAGAAAGGGGCAGAAACATGGTAAATTATGCAAAAATGATGGATAACGTAAAGGCTTCCGAGATTCGCGAACTGCTTGCTCTGACGCAGCGCCCGGAAGTGATTTCCTTCGCGGGCGGCTTGCCTGCGAAAGAGCTTTTCCCCGTTCAGGATTTCAAAACAGCCTGTGACGCAGTGCTGGACGAGCAGGGTACGGTTGCGCTGCAGTACGGTACCACCGACGGATGGGCACCCCTTCGCAAACAGATTGCCGATCGCATGCTGGTCAAAAACAGCATTCACACCGATCCGAAAAACATCCTGTTGACAGCAGGATCCCAGCAGGGCCTGGACTATGCGGGCAGAGTCTTTCTGGATCCGGGCGACGTGGTGATCATGGAAAGCCCGAGCTATCTCGGCGCCATCAACGCCTTCAAGCTCAGCCAGCCGAAGTTCATCGAAATCCCGAC
>JAFUGY010000001.1 GCA_017469115.1 Oscillospiraceae bacterium | reverse complement strand
GGTTTTTCAGCTCCGAAAGGTTGATCATATAATCAATCTCATTCGCTCCGTTTTCGATGGCATCCACCGCTTCAAACACTTTTGTGCGAACGGTGCTCTGCCCGAGCGGGAAGCCGACTGATGCTCCGACACGAACTGGAGAGCCTTTCAGAAGCTCTTTGCACAATGCCACTTGCGCAGGATTTACCGCCACCATATAGAAATGATGGGTTTGCGCCTCCTTGCAGAGGGCTTCAAAATCGGGCAGAGACGCATAAGCCTTCAACAGTGTGTGGTCAAAATAGGCGGCAAGTGTTGAAACGGTTAAGGTTTTCCCTGGTTCCATAGTATTCTCCTGTTCTATTTTTCATTTCAGTCGTTTTGATTCTATCAAATTTTGGGAGCTTGCGCAAGGCGAAAGAACTCAGAAAATGTGAAGAATCTGGAAAGAAACTTCTTCTTTAAAAAAACAGCCGGGGTCTGACGATTGACAGATCCCGGCCGGTCTTATCGGATGGCATCCAGAATTTTCTGCATGTTTTCCTTTTTCTCAAGATGAAGGTGCACCGTCTGATCCCCGATCGAAAGATCCAGTTCGGGCCGCTTTTCTCTCACAGGAACACAGTGCCCTGCACTGATGACCCGAAATGACTCTTCCGCATGCTGAATTTCTTTGAGGGGAATATACTTCCAACGGAGACCTTCCGGCAGGTAAAGCGCCTGCTCACTGATGCGATACTGTTCCACTTTCCGGGAAGATTTGAAATCCGACTGGACGTCATCCAGCTCTTTCCCGCTTATCATACAAGTTGGTGTAAACATTCGATATTCCTCTTTTCCCGTCTTTTAAAAAACGCGAATGGCACTGCCGGAGGTCTTCAGTTTCTCCTGATCCAGCACATCTCCATCCAGAACGAGTTTGCCGTTGATAAACACTTTCTCAATCCCGAACGGTTTTTCACGATCCGGCATCCCGTTGCGAAGAAGATCCTCATTGAAAACCGTAAGGTCGGCATAGTAACCCTCTTTCACATAGCCGCGCTCCGGAATCATAAAACGGTCGGCGATGGCACCCGTCATCCGACGGACGGTATTCGGCATGGTATCGCCCGTGCCGAGGAGGGAATCCCGCAGGAATTTGGGAAAGCAATCGTAAATGGCAGGATTCTGAACGCCGTGGTCTTCTACCCAGGCATCCGTCATATAGAGGCATCTGTCATTGTTTTCAAACTCCCGGATAATCTCCGGTGTCGTATAAGGCCCCATATTGACGCGCCCTTTAAAATTGCTCTTTTCACACAACATCAGATAGGCGTTGAGGTCGCTGATGCCCTCCTCCTGCGCGATCTGGTGGACGGTTTTCCCCTCGTATTGCTCAAAGCCCGGCCCAATATACGCGACCTGAATATCCTGGAAGCCGAAACCGAGCAGCATACTCGTTGCTTTCACCAGTGCTGCCAGCTTGACTCTGTTCACAGGCTTTTTCCGCTCTTCCGGGCTCATCCCCTGATACCAGACCGGCAAGATGACCGTGATCACAGAAACGCCGAGAAGCTCATTGTAAATATCAAACATCACATCCACGCCTTCGCTTCTGAGCTGATCAAAGATGCGCATCAGCTCCTCTTTATCTTTGAAGGAACTGCGCCCGACGAAGATGGCGTGGGAATAATGCAGCTTCAGGTTGGTGCCTTTTGAAATTTCAACCAGCTCATCCACCGCGCGGAGCAGATGAGAACGCCCGAACAGCTCCGGATAGGCCATGGAAACCTTGGATTCTGCCCTCGGATGAACCGTCAACGGTTTGTTGTACTTCACACAGAGAGCGGCAACCTTTTTCAGTTCCTCCACATCGGCGTAGAGACCGGGCTCGTACATCAAGCCGAGGGAAATCCCGGCAGCACCCTGCTGCAAAGCCTTTTCCAGGATCGCCAGCATCTGCTCTTCTTCCGAAGCAGTCAGCTTTCGGTTTTCAATCCCTCCGACAGCCGCGCGGGCTGAACAGTGGCCGACCAGAACTGCCAGATTACAGGGCATATTCCCATCTGTTGCGGAGAAAAAGGCATCCGGGGTGCCGTATCGCCCTGTTGTATTCTGGTAAGTAAAGAGCCCTCCTCCGATAGAATCGGTGTACTGGCAGCCGGGCTCAAAGCCGATTGTCGATATCCCGCAGTTGCCTGAAACAAAGCTGGTAATTCCCTGGCGAATAAACGGCTCAAAATAAGGAAGCGGATCGGTTTTGATGGCAAACCAGTCATTATGAGAGTGGCCGTCGATAAAGCCGGAGGAAACCGACTTTCCGGCAAGATCCGTCACTGCATCTGCTTCAACATCAGAAAGACTGCCGACTGCAGCAATTCTGTCCTCTTCGATCAGAATATCACCGAGGAACGCATCACTCCCGGTGCCGTCATAGATTTTTGCATGTTTCAGAAGGTGCCTCATACTGTTTTCCTCCTCTTTTTATCGTCAGCCCGGCTCTCCGGCCTTGCTGAACAATTTCTCAAGCCACAAAGGCAGTTCACTGACCAGCAGCACCAGCAGGATCATGATCAGCGCATACGCATAGATATCCTGATATTCATTAAAATAGCTGCTGTTGTTGATTGCTTTTCCGAGGGAATTGCGGGTTTGCACCAGATATTCCGTAGAAACAACCAGCTTCAGCCCCATCCCGACGGCGCTTGTGTACGCCTGCTTCCAATAACCCGCCATCAGCGGCAGATACACCCGAGTAAGGACGGTGCCGTTGAAGCTGCTGTTCAGGCGATAGACGTCAATCAGATCCGGATCAATCCCGCGGCAGCCCTCATTTGTCGCTTCGCTGATCAAAGGGATCAGGAAAAGCGAGGTGGCAAGAAGCGGCACGCGGTCGTACCGCGTCAGCACCATCAGGATCACCACCATGACTATCATCGGGATGGAACGGAGAAAAATCATCACCGGCCGCATCATGGAACGGAAAAAGTCACTGAAGCCTTCTGCCAGCCCGATCAGCAGGCCGAAGAAGGATGAAACAACCAGTGCCTGCAGAAGGTGGCGGAGCGTCGTCCAGATCAGGAGGTAGGTGTGGGGTGTGGTGAGAAGGCGAAAAAAGGCTCGCAGAATCTCCGCGACATCCGGAAAAACCAGCCGATCCTGTCTGATCCAACCGGCTGTCTGCACCAGGCAGGCAAGAAAAAGGATGCCAAGACAAAAAGCGAGTGTTTCTCTCGCCTTATTTTGCCTCATAATAGAAGTCATCCGCGGGAACTGCCCCGCCAAACTGCGTCAGATCGATGTTTGCCGTCGTCTCAATCTGGTCCTTCGCATCAAGGGCACTGCAGTAACGGATTGCGCAATTGGGCAGCGCATGCAACGCCACTTTGACGTTCGGCAAAATTTCCAGCGCTACGGCAGCTTCCGCCACTGCATTAGGATCGGTCGTGCATTTATCGGCAGATTCCTTTACCAGCTCGAGATAAGCGTTCACGCCTTCCGGCCGGGTTTCAAGGGTCTCCTGGCGAATAAAGAGAGCTGCCTGGGTAAACCCGTCATTTCCGGTAGCTTCACGATAGAGATCGTTGAGGGCATACGCGGTGATCTTGTCATTCTTCATCTGTGCAGCCGTAAGAGCAGGCTCCGCCGTCAGCACGATGGCATTTTCATCGGAGAGAAGCAGGCTCTGCGTGTTGGCCGCCCCCGCCAGATAGTTGACGGATGCGGGCTTCAGCCCGTTTTGCTCCAGAGCATAAAGGGCAACAGAGGAATTGATGGTGTTTTCACCAAACAGCGTCAGTTCTGCACCGTTGATGTCTTCCAGCGTGAAGTTCTCTCTCTGGGAGGCAAAATACAGATTTCCCCAGGAGACAACTGCCCCGAGCTTATAGGTGGATTTGCCCATCTGATAGAGTTTTGCACCTGCATTCAAGGGCGCTATAATAAAGTCAGCCGTGGCGTTGGCAAACTCGGCCGTAATCGTATCTGCCGCTACAAAGGTATAATTCTCCGGGTTTTCGACAGCCAGGACTGCCAAAGCAAGCGCCGGAGCCCCACTGGGAGCGGAAATCTTAAAGTCAGAGACGTCTGCATCAGCCGACGCCAGAACACCAATGCCGAGCAGCATCATAAATGACAGAACCAAAGATAAAATTCGTTTCATAGTATTCTCCTTCCGGGCAGGTTCTATGCCTCCCATATTATACAAGTCTGCTGAAGTTTCGTCAACCAAAACTATCCGCAGGACAAAGCAGCAGAGAAACGGGAGTTACCATTCACGGCCTAACCGAACAGGATCAATAAGGAACCCGCGGAATAGCAGCCGCGAGTTCCTTGCTCAAGTGGGAAATCAACTACACCATCACGTCCTTTCTTCTCTCGTGACTGATAGAGCACTTTTCCATCCGGAGTCACACAGATCATGACAGCAGCCTGTTTTCTATTTACATGGCCCCTTTCCGGGTAAGCACAACCCATACGGTTTTGAATAAGATATGAATATCCTGTTTGAGGGACCAGTTTTCGATGTATTCCCGGTCCAGGCGAACCACTGTGTCAAAATCACGAATCTTGCTGCGACCGCTGACTTGCCATAGGCCGGTGATTCCCGGCCGTGTTGACATTCTTGCGCGGTGGAAAGGTTCGTATCGTTCCCATTCATCCACAGTCGGCGGACGGGTACCAACCAGAGACATATCTCCCTTCAGGACATTGAAAAACTGCGGAAACTCATCCAAAGACAGATCGCGGATCCATCCGCCGACACCCTTTTTCCATCTTCCGTCTGGAAGCTCCTTTTGTCCGATAATTCGAGGGTCATGTTCCAGTTTGAACATGAGTTGATCTTCCTGGCCGCTTTTTTGCGCAACCTGCTTCTTGCGTGCTTCCGCATCCATGTACATGCTGCGGAACTTGTACATCTGAAATTTTTTCCCGTTTTGACCGATTCGAGTCTGCTTGAAAAAGATTGGACCCGGGTCGGACAGCCAGATGGCAAGTCCCACAGGAGGAGTGAGAATCACGGTGATCAAGGATCCGACCAATCCGCCCATGATATCCATAAGCCGCTTTAGGAAAACATCACGGCCGGTGATATATCCCAAGGAGGTCGTAATGGTCAAATGACCGCAGATCCATTCCACGTTTTTATGCCTGGATTCGATATCGTCCAGATTTGTTAGAGCAGTATGGATGGTGATCCCCATACACATGAGGTTATTGATTAGCTCCACGGGAAGATCCGCTTTTGGAGGTACATCCAAATACACTTCATCCACCCAGTTATTGGTCAAGTATTGTTCCAGTGTATCAGATGTTGCTACGATGGGGATTGTTTCAACCTCCGGATATTGATCCCAGAGCAGTCGGAGAGCCTGACGTGCCTCCTCTTCGGAAGGGTCGGTTCCCATGATTGCAAGGCCGGTGAACCGGTAGTCCCCGTAATTGGTACGGAGAATTCGAGGAATGACCGTGGGAATCTGAGAAGCTTCCAGTGCAATAAGCAAGGAATGACGGTTGAGTATGTGATGTTTTTTCTTCAGAAAGCTTTTATATGTCTGGCGTACAATATAACAGGACAGGAGGTATAGCGGCACAGCATAGCGCACAATTTTCGATAAATCAGTTTCGGCTGTCTGGTTCAGTAACCGGAAAACCAGAAGGATCAGAACCAAATATCCCGTTTGGACAAGAAGCCGGATCATCTCATCCCAGGGCGTATGATGCAGCACACTGTGATAAGTGTCCATAACAATCATGACAAACAGATTCACCAGGGTGGTTTCCAAAACCATTCTCCAGAAAAATAGAGAGCTCAACACCCCTTCTTTTTCAACGATCAAGAACGCAACCAGAAGGCTGGCAAACACACAAAGATTGTCCAGAAGCATAAAATCAATATGCTGGGACCAGCCGCGTAATCTTCGTTTATACATTTTTACACCTGCTTTCCATAATTTGCGGAAATCCGCAAAGGATTATCCCTGCTGCCTGTTTTGCTTTTCCTGTTGTCTGACCCTGGCAGCACACAGAAGCACAGCCGGTAAATAAAGGCGCATTTTAAGCAGCCATATAACAGCTCCCACCTTTCGAGGCAGGCCTTTTACAGACACGAGCGACAGCATATTTGATTCCATGAGTCCTTCCTTCATATGCAGCGCAGCTTCCTGCAAAGAAGAATCTGTCTCAGCGCGCCACTTTCCTGTGCGAATAATCAACATAGCTGCGTATTCGTTGAGCTGACGGTCAATCGACGGCCCCAGGTTGCTCAGATGTTCCCGCATATACTGAACCAGATAACAGAAACTCTTTATAAGAAGATTCTCCCGGCTTCTGGCACGTATAGAGTCTTCGTTGGTTTTATTATACATATACAAATGCTCATTACAGATGTATACATTGCTGCAATGCAAAAGGCATTCGTAGGTCATAGGTACATCGGTAAAAACACGGATTCTCTCATCACGTGTATAATGCTCGGCCAGCAATTCCCTCTTAAATGCCTTATCCCAGGTATGTGCCTGAATAACGCCTACCTGAAGCCCATTTCTCGTATCCGTAAGCAAAAACGGAAAAATTTCTTTTTCCAGGCGAGTCTTATCGTAATATCCTTCCGGAACATTATTGACGGTTTCTTCCAGATGATCTTCGAATACATTGTGGGCTGCGAAAAGCACCATATCGAGCGGCTCCGGCGATTGTGAAACAGTATCATGAATGAATTGCAGCATGTTTTCAAGAGCCCAGTCATCCCCGTCCAAAATGCAGACATAACTTCCCATGGCGGCACGTATTCCTTCATTCCGGGCAGAAATCAATCCACCATTGGGTTTGTGTATCACTCGCACACGCGGATCACGACTGGCGTAATCATCACAGATCTGCGGACACTGATCCGGTGAACCATCGTCGATGAGCAGAAGTTCAAAATCAGTATAGGTTTGAGCAAGGATACTGTCCACACAGTGTCTCAGATATTTTTCCACCTTGTAAACTGGCACGATTACGCTGATCATTCTTTTATTCCCCTTTCATTGCTCGGCAGTACCATCTCAAAAATCCACATAAAAAAGCAGATTTTTCGACGTATTTTTCAGGCGATTCCGGAGTTGATATCCTTTATATATTCGAACTCTGCGTTGTTTTGCCACTGGGTAAGAGAATCCGCTTTAATTGTAAAAGGCTATCCTTGAACACAGGATTTCGCCTATAAACGGCATAGTAGCACAGATTCGGCACCAGAAAACTCACTGCTGCATTTAATATGAGAGAAGCCCACACATTCAACGTCAACAGGCTGCAAACAAACCATGATGCCCCGCAGGAGATCAAAGCTACCGCCGTCAGAGAGGAGAAGAGCCGTATATATCTTCCCATATATTGACGGGGAAATACTTCCTGAAACAGATTGTGGAACAACCAGGGGATCTGAATAAAGATGATGGAGAAAACAGACGAGAGCAGCACTCCATACAGCCCCAACCATCGTACAGTTGCCAGATTCAGGCTCAAATTGGCAAGAGCCGCGGTCAACGGTCTCCAACGATCTCTCCGCCAGATGCCCGCTGCGTCCTTAAACATATTGATCAGTTTGTTGGCGCCCATGGAATAGTAATAGACGACAAAGCAAAATACCAACCCGATGGCAAGCATATTGTTCTCGCCCATCCAGACCTGTATAAACGGCTGATACATACATAGCAGCATGGAACTGCTCACACCCAGCACCCAGAGGAAAAGAAGGCTGATTTTTTCAAGATCCCGGTAATTCGCTTCTTTGCTCTCCATGACCAGCTTATTGCCTACCCCGGCCATACAGGCGTTGAGAACCACAACCAACATCATACGCAGCGCAGTAATGATAAAATAATAATTCTGATAAAGTGCCAGAACAGTCAGCCCCATGAAGGCAGAAATGACCAGCGTATCTGCGGCATCGAAAACCGTAGCAGAAAGCTTGGAGGTGAACAGATCCCGTACCCTTCGAAAGATATCCAGTGTTTTTTCCTTAGGCAACTTCCCTTCGGGTACATATTGGGGATACATTTTCGTTGCACACACTGCCGTCAGCAGGTTTACAGCAAGCTGGCATAGCAGCTGAACTGACAGATAGAGATAATAATTTCTCGTATAGACAAGAATCAGAATTTTCAGGACATATTCCGTCAACCGTACAGCCAGGTTGACCTTGCTGATTACATCTCGGCGCTGATGTGCCTGCAGCAGGCTGCTTTTATAGGCAAACAGCCAATACGTCATCACTGTATTTCCAAGATTCATCAGGTACAGGATGTACAGGTTCATGCTGACAGGAAGGTCACCCTTGATGAGGTTGCGCAGAACAGGCATCAAAAGCAATCCTACTGCTGCAACCGTCAGCCCGATGATTCTGTAAAGGGTACGATACAAGCGCAGCAGCGCACAAATAGTAGGAGTATCATCCTCAGCAATCGGCTTGTACATGCTGAAAACCATGGCGCTACCCACCCCGAGCTCTGCCAGATTTAAAAATGTCAGGAGGGATTTAAATAAACCGTTTAGCCCCAGATATTCAGTGCCGAGACAATGCAGCATAACTGAGCGGATAACGAATGGAAAAAGCATATTAACCATTTCCAGTGTCCCGTCAAACACAATGTTCCTTGCCGCGTTTTTGGTCCGCTCAAGCTTCATACCGTTTGCTGTAATCCTTTCCCGGTTGTATTTTGAAGGTTATCTCACAGGATATCACTCAATTGACGCTCAAGCTCAATCTCCCAGCAACTTGCTGTATAGCTCGTCAGTCTGTGCCGTAATTTCCTGCCATGTGTACTTCGATGAAACCATCCTTCGCGCTTCGCTGCGTTTTTCCTCCGCTTTGTCGGGATGATCACATAGATCCTGAAGCGTTTCTCGCAGGGCTTCCACATTTCCTTGAGGAAAGGTGAAGCCGCAGCCACCCATTACAGCGGCGCACTCTTCGATATCGGATGTCACGCAGCAGCATCCGTAATTCATCGCCTCCAGCAAAGAAAGCGGCATTCCCTCAAGGTCGCTGGGCAGCACATACAGGTATGCGTTGCTGTATAATTCCTCCGCAATAATTCCTTCTTGAAAACCGGTAAAAATGATAGAGGAGGTATCTCCGGCCATGGCATGCAGCTGCCGCACATAATCATCTGTGTCCGATGTCCCGCCGACGATCACCAATTTCTTGTCCGAACGGAGCATCTGATAGGCTTCGATGAGGTAATGAATCCCCTTCTCCGGCACCAGCCGCCCCAGAAACAGGATATATTCCCGTGAGACAAGGCCAAACTGCTTTGTGATCTCGCAGGCAGGCCTACTTTCAGCCGGATCAATTCCGTTTGGGATCAGCACTGTTTCTCGTCCATATTTCTCAAGAAAATAAGCCTGGACACCCTTGCTCAGCACAATGATGCTGTTGGCATGGCGGACAGCTGCCTTTTCACCTCGCATGATATATGCAGAAGCGAGCTTCCCCCATTTTTGGCGCATATGATCAAGCCCGTGAACCGTTACAACCACCTTTTTGCCAAACAGTCTCGGGAGCCAGCAAAGGACGCATGGACCCTCCGTATGGAAGTGTACCAAATCAAAAGGGCTGAAGGTGGCCATCACTGTCGCAAAAATTGAAGAAGTCATTGCCGCCAATCCCCGTCGATCCACAGTCGGTGCCCAGATCAGGCGAACGCCTCTGTATTCTCTCATCATGGTCCCGTTTTTTCGTAGCTTTTTGAATTGTTTGTTTGTCCGGTTATAGCAGGTCACATCATAACCGATCTCCGCGAGATGCGGTGCCAGGTTGCTGACAACGACTTCAACCCCCCCGTCTCTGGAAGGAATGAATTTATGTCCAATCATCGCGATCCGTTTTGACGTTTTCTGCATTCGTTTCATTCCGTCCTTTCATAATAGATGGGCAATCAATCCGTCCGACTTCCGCCCATCAAGCCAATCGATGTGACCCAAAATATGCATGGTCTGCCATCTCCAGATAGATCTCCTGCAGTTTACGCGCTTCCTCGTAAATATCATACCCGGCCTCACGGACAATGCTCATCCCCAAAGTCCGATCTGTTTCTGACTGCCTTGCTGTTATAATCTCTCTGGCCCATTCCGCATTCTCCGCCTGGAGGGGTATTCTGCGCGCTCCCGGCGAAAGTAAAATCTCATCCGTGACCCGGTCAGAGAAGAAGCATTGTAATCCGGCTGCCTGTGCCTCGATACCAACCACCGGAAGCCCCTCAAACAGCGAAGGCATCACGAAGCAATCCATCCCCTGATACCATTCGCTGACGTCAGCCATCTGCCCCAGGAAGAGCGTCTTATCCTGAATCCCCATGGACTGGGCTTTTTCTTTCACGACCTGCTCCAGCTCACCCACGCCAATCAGAACAAGGCGGCTATTGGGAACGGCAGTTACGATTTCCGAAAAAACATCCAGCAGACGGCTGTGATTTTTCTGCATATTAAACCTGCCTACATGGCCGACTACAAAACAATTTCCCAAACCATAGTCCTGCCGTAATCTCTCGCGGACTTCCGGCCGGAATGCAAATTTTGACACATCTATTGCGTTTCGCATGATAAAGCCGGACGCATTCCACCGCTCTTCTCCGTAATAGTAAATTCCCGCATCCCTACCGCAGCTCCAATAATCTGTTGCTGCGCCAGGAAGAAGTTGCTTGCAAATCAGCTTCAGGGGATACTTGTAATCCCGAATGATTTGCGTGTTATGTGCATGCGCGATCCGAACCTTAATCCCGGCGTTTTTGGCACTCTGGAGAGCATAATATCCCATCGCCTCGTTATGGGCATGGATAATTTTGATATCAGGATTGTCATGCAGCAGATTTGCCATATACTGCCTGTATCGGGGATAATACAACGGATTGAGGCCCGGGCTGACAAAAACCCGTCCTCCCATGCTGCGTATCTCCTCGTCATATTCCCCCGGCACCGGTTTGTTCGCCAGAAAGTCAAACTGGATCCGGCTCCGGTCAATCTCCCGGTAATAGTTCATCAGCATGGTTTCGATTCCTGCACGCGCCATATTGCTGACGGAATGCAGCACACGAAGCATCTTTTTCAATTCCTCCTGTTTCTCTTTTGATCACGGTGCTGTATCACGGACACGAGATGATTCTTCTGCCTCTGTGTTTCACCCATTTTCTCTTCCCATTCGGCGGAGAATCTGATAAGTGCGCTCGCAGTTCAGTTCATCCCGAACCGGGTAAAAAGCCTCCAGACGGTCTTGATACTTCTTCTGCATTTGGAAATCGTTCCCAACACAATCATATACGGCGTTCACCAGTGCTTCCTCTGTTTTGACAACAGGGCCGAAACCGTGTTTCTCATAGGAGAAATAGCCTTTCTGATAATGGTATTTCAGGAACTCCTCCACATCAAATTGGTAATAGATCACCGGTTTTTCCATATACCCGACATCAAAAAACACGCTGGAATAATCCGTTATCAGCAGGTTGCAGCGCATCAGCAGGCTCTGAACATCGTAATCCCGCCAGCTTGCAAGAATAATTCGCTCCGACGGTGATCTGAACTTATCCAGCTCTTTTTGCAGTTCAATGTGAGGATAAAAAATCAGTTTGAGATCATACTCCTCAAGGAGGCTGAGCAGGCGAGGATTCTCCAACATGGACTGAAACTGCCGATAAAAAGCCGTCTCGTAAAAGTGCTCCCCCTGGGGATATTTCCAGCCACGCCACGTCGGCATTACAAGGATCTCATTGGAAGGATTGTTTCTCCGGATAAGATTATCAAAACGGCATAATCCTGTATACTGAATAACTCCTTCCGGAAATCCAAATTCCGAAACAAGGTAATCATATTCCATTTTTCCGCCGCTGGCAAAGAAATCGACCTTCAGGTTGGGATACCTCATCCATTGCATTTCGTCCTTGATAATCCCATGCTGTAGAAAAATCTCCCGTCCTCTTGGATGAATCCCAATTTGACGCAGATGATAATAAGCCATAAGATCGGGGGCCCCGGGCTGTAAATGGGTGCTGATCAGCATGTCAGCTGCCAGATACATCAGATAGTGCCGAATTGATCTCCACGCAACAGTCTCGCCAAGCTGCGCAACTCTGCCATAGTCCGGGCTTGATTTGTCGATCACATAGCACGCATTGATCTGGGGCTGACATTCCCGTAGGTAACGAAAAAACCAGTACGCATTATCCCTGGCATCAAACCCCCGTTCCATCACCAGCCAGAGATGACGGTATGCCTTGTTTGTTTTTCTGAGGACTGCAGCAACAGGCCAAAGCACAAGAAGAAGAAACACATTTTTCAGATAAACCGGCATCCGCTTTAGCTTATTCCGCATTCCCGACTTTTCCTCCCCTTTCAATAAGCCAGATCTCATCGGCCAGTTCCTTTGGCGTCGGCGCTTTCCACTGCATCGGCTTACCGGTTTTGCTGATCCGGTAACTGTAACTCATGGGAATCAGCCTCAGCCCGATGCAACTCCAGAAGTAAAACGCAGTGTTGTCTGTCAGATAGGTCACCGTCATATAGCACAATATTGCCATATACAGCATGCCAGTATCCGTATCATGCCGCGTCATCCAGTAAGCAGGATACAGAATATAATTGATTCCTGCCCAAAGAGTAAATCCCAATGCACCAAGCTCAATAAAGATCTTTAAAATATCATTATGCAGCGGATAAGCTCGATTGATGAGGCCTTCGTGATACCATTTGTTCACCAGATCGGTTACTGCTTCAAAGCCCAGCCCTTTCCAGAGCGGGGAAAGCTCATAGTAATCATTGGGCAAGCTCCACAGCACGTCGCGGCCCATCATGTCGATCCCATGCGATTCCAGAAACGCCACCAGGATGCCGGACCGTGTCAAATAGAGATAGAGATAAAAAAACAGGAACAGTGTGATCCCCGTCACCAGAATAAACTTCCTTGGTTTCCCGGTTATACGGAGGAATTTTACATATATACACACGAGAAGTACAGCCGGCAGAGTGCTGCGCTTCAGCCCCACCAGCAGGAAAAAGAGGGAGAGGACTATGCCCCAGCGGCGTAGCCTCTTTTCCGATGTCGTTCTCTTCGGTGCGAACATCATATAGTAGATACAGAATTGCCCAAACAGGAATGTAATGTCATGGATTTCCAATGCGCGCACAAACCCTTCTGCCTCTCCGAAGGTAACAATGCATGTCACAACGGATGAAATGCTCGCAATGAGCCCATATTTCGGCATTTCCAGAAGCATAATGGCAGTATTTGTGGCGCACATACTGAAAAACAAGTAATTGATCGCTCTGTCCTCAAATAAATAGCACATGAAGACGGCATAAATGATCGTGATTGTTTGAAACAGGATCTTCTGCCCTGCCCTGCTGATGGATGCTACCTTTGAGAAATCCGTGATCCAGATGTACATGGTGACCAGGGAATAAACTGCTATCAGGACCAAAAATACGGGAAAATAGCCCATTGCCTTTTTGAGCTGTACGAAATCAGCAGCTATAAGAAAGTTCAGAAAAGCACAGAGAATTGTCCCAAGCACGACGACTTTAGGCAGACCTCCGAAAGCATTATTAAGAACCTTCCAGTCTCCGAGACCGGCAAGAACGGTGCAGACAACAGCAAGAAATGCTACAAACGCCGGGCATTCTTTTTTCGAGTTTTGCAACCTCTCACTATCCGCATTCATTCTCAGAAATTTACTGTCTGTCACTGGCTATCTCCGCGATCATTATCTCTTTGCGATCCTGCGCATCCTTTGCCCCAGATGCGCCGGAAACATGCTCTGACGCAAGGAAAGGTTTCCCTGAACGCATTCTTTGCATGGCAAGCCGAAGCAGCTCTCTGATTTCAAAGACGTTATCCTGGCTCGAAACGGCTCTTCCATAAGTATAGTCAATCCTGTATTCTGGATTCGATTTGTTGTATTGCGCGATCTGACGTACGATTGCCTCCAGAATCACATCTAATTTTTCAGGTGAACAGCCTGGGAAGAAAGCGTAGAAAACACCGCTGCCGTTATACCCTATAAACCCATACAAGTCGCCGAAGCTCTTGAGGATCATGGCGAAGTCCTTCAGCACCTCGTCACCGGTTGCGCGTCCGTATTCACTTGACAGGCTGCTCAGAGACTCCATCTTCAAGGCCAGGCAGGAGAAATTATCGTCAAGAAGCCTGTCTGCCCATCCGCCGATATACGCGTCGCAACCGGTTCGATTCGGCAGCTGGACCGTTTTGTCCACATACCGGAAATAGTCAATGAAATCAATTGCTCTCCCAAACAATACTGCTCCGATACAACCCACCAGTATAAACAACACTATTGCAATCGCAACATATAACTTGATATTCACAGCCGGCTGAACGTTGATGCTGCTGATCATCGTCAAATAATTCGCGCTCAAATGACGATTCAGCTCATGCCCCGTTTTTTCTACATACTGATAGTATTCCGTCGCCAGATTTACACAGTGATCGATTTTATCCCGGATCTCTTTGGGGCTGAAGGTTTTCTCTTCCTCTGTAAGGAGAGCGTTTTCGAATACGGACAGCAGATATTCCTTGTGTTCCTTCTCGATTGTTTTTTGATGGATATCAATATTCAGATTCACATATTCCCGAATGAGTCCATCATATGTTGTTTCTTTATTATTGTTTTCGCTTCCGTTCTGAACATCCTTCAGGATATATTCCGTTCCGTTATTCCAGTTGTAAGAGATGTGATAATGATAATCCATCATCTCCTTGCTGCGTTTACTGAAATTGTCGATAAGCGTTTTCAGAGAATTGGCACGTTCCTCCCGGTTTTCGATATACAGCTGCATATCCTCACAGTCTTTTGTCAGCTGGCTCATCATCAAATCAATGTCGTTTGTTTCCGCATCGGTCAGGATCGCAGCATAAAGGCTTGGAATCTCGTAATTGTATAAATGGTTGTAGATCCGGTACAAATCGTCGTAGGTATACCCTGTTTCCACCGACCGGAAATACGGGTGGGAGGCTCTTTTGTCCAATAAATAATCCAGCATTTCCGAAACGGAATTCTCCAGCACCTGCGCGCTTTCCAAATAATCGTAATTTCCCTTGGTCAGTACAGAAACGCCGTTGTTCTGCAGCTGTTCCTCCACATATTTTTCGGCATAAAATTCATAATAGTTTTTGATAATTGTATCCAGCACATTCCAGGCATAATCCTCTCCGGTATCTTCGTCCCCGATGTAATACACCCGATATGTATCCGTAAGATAAGATGGATCCTCGCCCATTTCCAGAAGTGCTTCATTCAACTTCTGCTGTGCTTCCGGAATGACTTCTTCAACATAACAGTTTGAGCGAATAGAGTCGATATTGGACTGGTATCCCAGGTCCGTAAGGGCAGCATCAATTACAGTAGAAGAATAGATTTCCTCTACTTTCAACGGGCTCCCATCCGGCGTATAGCCCTCTTTGGCTCCGTCGTTGGTGTATTGAATCACCGTCGAAGCAACATAGTGCTGCTGAGATTTTCCGTAGAAATAAACTGTCAGAGAACCAATGACGGCCAAAAGAAAGATCAACAGGCTGAATTGCTCCAGATAACGCAGAATACTGAATTTCCTCATACTTCTTTCTCCTTGTCTGAAAGAAATATGCGCAGAAACACACAGGTGAACACTGCAGCAAGAATCAGCACCGCACAAAGAAGTGAATAAACAAGCCCAATCTGATCTGCAAAACCCTCATCATGCTCGCTGAATCCGATATAATTACGGGCTTTTGTATTCGTATATGCACTGTCCACTGTCTGGATATCCGATGCGAGCTTCTTCAGCGACGTTTCCATCTCTTGGATCATGGCGTTGGCCTTCTCTGTCTTCATCGGGTCAGAATCGCCTGCTTCCAGTTTTTCTGCCAAATACGTGTTATACTCAATCTGTTCCATTTTTTCCGCTGCCCCTGCAAGTTGTCCGTCAGCGTGAATGGCCATATCGTCCATCCCGGTTTTGGTTCTGGCCATATAATAGTTCATTGTCTGGTCTTGGCTGGGAATCATGACTGCAGCGCTCATGGCCGCGTCATACATCTGGATCCCCTTATTGTCTTCATCATATGCGGCCATCAGCTTGTTGTGCATCAGGCGATCCATACGTATTTTATAATCCAGAACGCTGTTCAGTTCTGCCCTGTCACTTGCGATCCCGTTTTCAATAATATAAGAACGCAGCCGGGCAAGGTCATAGGCATAATAGTTTTTTGCCTGCTGTTCCAGAGCTGAAAAAGTAATTCCGGTATCCGGATCCTGATAGTTTTTGCTTTCCCGGCTGCGAAGATGCACATAATTTTCCAGCTGGCTGCATTTGAGCTCCAGCAGGTCAACTGCCATCAGATACTCATCATTGAATTTCAGGTCACTGATATCAAAAGAGAGAATGGAGTGGTTGAATCCATAGTGCTCTACAAAGTATTCACGATACGCTTTGCAGAGGAGTGAAAGCATGCCTTCCGCAGTCCTTCCGGCAACTTCGCCATTATTCGTAAACCTGATAACAAATGAAGTGCTGATATAATTCACATTGCCGTTAATGCTTTTGTCGTGCGTTGCCCGTACACTGACACATTTGCTCAGCTCATCCGGGGTTATCTGTCCTTCCAGACCGGCATATTCAATCAACCGCTCCATAACCTCACCGCTTCGGATTTCAAAAATGTTAAATCGGGTTCGGTTGGGTGTCAGGCCTTTCGAAGCCTCCTCATAGTCCAGCGACAAAATGGTACTGGCGGTGTGAAGACTTCTATAATACTGAAATCCGCACAAGCCAAGAGAAATAATCAGGAAGAAAACGAAGACAAGGAACCTCCGCTTCCAGAATACCCCAAAAGTATTTCGCAGGCTGCTCCATCCTTTGTCCAGGATGCCGGATGAACCCATGTCTCCACCTGTCCTCAATTTGTTATTTTCATTCATTGCCTTTCTTCTCCTTCATGCCTTTGAAGCCTCCCCTCAACGATTATCACAGCTTCTCTCTCCGCTTATCTTTCCTTGTGGCAGTTGCAACCCGGCTCAATATCGGTTGATATCGATTACAATCAGTTCAGGAGTGTTGTTGACCCTCGGGGGAAAAGGTTTGGAATCACCGAGCCCCGCACTGATGATCAGGGTTTGCTGCTTGTCCATAATATATTTTCCTGCGGTGAATTTTGGGAAAAAACCTTCTTCATCCGTATACAATCCGCCTATGAAAGGAAGAACCACAATTCCGCCGTGCACGTGTCCGGCAATTCCCAGATCAAAATCGTATCCGGACAGCTGCGGCTCGAAAAGGGTTGGGATATGGGCCATAAAAATGCAGAAAGCGGACGGATTGACCTTCCTTTTCTCCATAAAATCCCTCCCGCCGTATTCTTCAAATCCGTAAGCCGTACCTTCCACCCCAATCAGTTGAACGGTATCCTCACCGATCCGGATCTCTTCCTGCGAATTGCGCAGCAGCTTCAGCCCTGCTTTTTCAAACGCCTTGGGCAGATCCTTGTCATTATCGTAATAGATACGTTCGCTCTCGTGATTACCCAGAACTCCGTAGCAAGGCGCAATTTCGGCTGATGCAGACACAAGATTCAGCACGGGCTGATAATCATCCTGGTCCCGGATCACCATATCACCTGGAAATAGGACAAGATCAGGCTTCAGGGCACGAAGATCAGAAATCAGGGTTTCATTGTTTTCTCCGTATTCCCGGTTGTGAATATCGGAGATGACCGCGATTCGGATATTGGCACTGACTTTTTTGGATGTTTCCTGATAGAACCTGATTTCATAATGCGTTTTCGTATACCGTGCATAAAGGAAAACAGCAGTACCAATGATCATTGTCAATGCGAGCAAAAAGGTCAAAATATGAAGGAAAGCTCTCAGAATTCCGTGTTTTTTCTTTTCTGTCTTCTTCGGTTCCGTTGTGGTTTTACTTGTCATAGTTATTAACCCGGTTTCCTCTCGTAGTTCTGTTTGTATGAAACTCCCTGCTGTCTGTTCCGCATCGATAAAACCTGATCCGTCAAAAGGCGACGTTTCCGGCTTTGTCGGGTTATGATCGATATTCCCGCCGCGCTCTGGTATACTAACCCAATAATATTGTACCATCTTACAGCTGCCTTTTCAAGTGGATAACTGCGTTTTTCCCGCTTATTGACTCTTTTGTGACAGTGTGTGAAAGCGTCGATTTAAACGACATTTTCTATTTAATTTGTGGGGAAATTTCGGGAAAATCGGTATAGTTATGAATAATTCTTGACATTCCTTTCTAATCTATGGTAGGATGCAATTATTCTTGACTATGGAGGCGTGGAATGCGGAAATTATCTCTTCCGCTGCTGGCACAGACGGTGCGCGGAAAGCGGAAAGTTCTGAAAATGACACAGGCACAGCTGGCGGATTCTGTCGGTATGAGCAGGACGGTATTGTCAAACCTGGAGAATCGGACCTTTAAACCATCCGTCGACCAGATAGAGGCGTTGGCCGAAGTTCTGGGATTTGACGTGACGGAGATGTTCCTGGAAGAGAAGAAAGCTCCTGAAGCAGTTGAGAAAACATATCAGATTGCCGTGGCTGGCGTCGGCTACGTTGGGCTGAGTTTGGCAGTGTTACTGGCGCAGCATCATGAAGTGACGGCTGTCTGCACAAAACCGGAGAAAGCGGAGATGATTAATGGATATCATTCACCGATTCAGGATGAATATATCGAGAAGTACCTGGCTGAGGCGAAGCTTGGGCAACGAGAGCTGAAACTGACTGCAACGGTTGACGGAGTAGCCGCTTTCCGGAATGCGGATTTTATTTTGCTTGCCGTGCCTACGAACTATGACCCAAAAACCAATTACTTCGACTGTTCCGCAGTTGAGGATGTACTTGCGCTTGTGAAGGAGTGCACGGCGGAGAGAAAGAATAAGCCAACGATTATTATTAAATCTACGATCCCTGTTGGCTATACAGACAGAGTAAGAGCAGCCTTTGGAATGGACAACATTCTTTTCAGCCCCGAGTTTCTGCGGGAATCCAAGGCGTTATATGACAATCTCTATCCCAGCAGGATTATTGTCGGCTGTGATGAAAAGAGCAGGCCGCAGGCTGAAGTGTTTGTCTCTCTGCTGAAAGAGGGAGCTCTGAAGCCCGAAATTGAGACGCTCTTTATGGGATGGACGGAGGCTGAAGCTGTCAAGCTCTTTGCCAACACGTATCTTGCATTAAGAGTATCTTACTTCAATGAACTGGACACCTATGCTGAGATCAAAGGATTAAGCACGAAGGAGATTATTCGTGGTGTCTGCCTTGACCCGCGGGTAGGAGATTTCTACAACAACCCGTCCTTCGGATACGGCGGCTACTGTCTGCCGAAGGACACCAAGCAGTTACTGGCCAATTATCGGGATGTGCCGGAAAATCTGATTCAGGCGATTGTAGAGAGCAACCGTACAAGGAAAGACTTTATTGCTGACCGCGTCCTGGAGATTGCCGGGACATATGGCAGCAGTGAGAGCTACAGCAGAGAGCGGGAGACAAGGCAGAAGGAAATTGTGGTCGGGGTTTTCCGGCTGACGATGAAGGCTAATTCGGATAACTTTCGCCAGTCGTCCATTCAGGGCGTGATGAAGCGCATTAAGGCCAAAGGGGCAACTGTTGTTATTTATGAACCGACGCTGGAGAATGGCAGTACTTTTTTCGGCTCAAAAGTTGTGAATGACTTGAAAAAGTTTAAGGCAATGTGCGGGTGTATCCTCGCCAACCGTTATGACGCTGTGCTGGATGACGTGGAAGAAAAAGTCTATACCAGAGATCTGTTCAGGAGAGATTGATCTACGTTCTGAACAACGTATCCACATTGTCTGCAGCATGGAGCAAAACAAGCATCGTAAATACTGTGGTGTAACACCGCTGGTAGAGGAAATGGTATGAAACAGAAAATAGAATTAAACGGCAAGACTATTCTGGTCACCGGGTGCCCGGGATTTATCGGAACATATCTGGTAATTCGGCTGCTGAAGGAATTGGATGGGGGTACCGTTATTTCCTTTGACAATATGAACGACTATTATGAAGTCACTCTTAAGGAATGGCGGCTTGCTCAGGTTGCGAAAGCCGCGGAAAAAAGCCGGGTTAAACACGTGTTTATAAAGGGGAACCTTGCGGATAAGGAACTCTTGTTTGAAGTGTTTGAGAAGTACCGTCCGGCTGTGGTGGTCAATCTGGCCGCTCAGGCAGGTGTACGTTACAGCATCGATCATCCGGATGCATATATCGAATCCAATATTCTCGGATTCTACAACATTCTGGAAGCCTGCCGGCATTACCCGGTAGAGCATCTGGTCTATGCTTCTTCTTCCTCTGTATATGGCGGGAATAAGAAGGTGCCTTTCAGCACGGAGGACATGGTGGATCATCCGGTGTCTCTCTATGCGGCAACGAAGAAAAGCAATGAGCTTCTGGCGCACTCCTACAGCAAACTGTACACCATTCCGAGTACGGGGCTGCGGTTCTTCACGGTGTACGGCCCTGCCGGAAGACCAGATATGTTCTATTACAGCGCTACGAAAAAGTTAAGTGCCGGCGGAACAATTCAGATCTTCAACTACGGCGACATGAAGCGGGACTTTACGTATATCGATGATATTGTTGAAGGGATTGTAAGGGTGATGAAAGGTGCTCCGGAAAAAGCTCTCGGACCTGATGGGCTACCGCTGGCTCCTTATGCCGTTTACAACATCGGCGGAGGGCAGCCGGAAAATTTGCTGGACTTCGTCTCTACCTTACAGGAAGAACTGGTAGCTTCCGGCATTCTCCCTGTGACCTATGATTTTGAAGGGCATCGGGAATTGGTCGGTATGCAGCCGGGTGATGTGCCCGTGACGTATGCTGATTCCGTCGCCTTGGAGAGAGATTACGGGTTTACCCCCAAAATAGGTATCCGGGAAGGCTTAGGGAAGTTTGCAAGATGGTACAAAGAGTATTATTTATAAAAACAGATGAGTATTCCGCATCTCCATTGTTCCGCTCGGTTAAGCCATGAATGGTACAATTATTATCTCCGCAAGGATATTTGCTTACATACAGAACAACCCACAACCTCAAGCAGGGTTTAACTCGGGCGATTGTTGACGGTAAGGAACTGATTGAAGCAATCGTATAACCGTTTTGAGATTTTGAAAAAGTAAAGAACGAGCTGAGACATTGGAGTAAAAACGTCTCAGCTCGTTTTGGACTTTATTGTGTGTATGATTCGGCTGCATTGCCCGCTTCCCTCAGGCATAAAACTCTTCTTCGGTGACGCAGTGATTTTTGATTTCCCCGACGAGGGCTTGCAGGGCATCCACCACATGCGGGCGGATATCCCCTCCCACGAGGACGAACATGATATCATCCCCCACGGTAAGCACACCCTCATTGAGCCAGACCTTCACCAGATAGATGCCGGGCATTGCAAGCGCCTTCGAGATGGCTGCATCCACTTTTTCGGCATCGTAGGAGAAGTTCATCCCGGTAACAGACGGTGCGTCTTTTTGCCCTGCACGCACCTGTGCTTTTGCACTTTGGCGCACAACCCCGTTATGCACCAGAAACATCCCGCATTGAGAAGCCTTTGCGTCGGCTTTCGCTTCTTTCAGCCACTCGTCCATCGAAGGGGGTGTTTTTTTTATCATTTTGCCGCCGCCTTTGCAGGAGAATCCGCACAATCAGCCGAGCCTTCGGTGTCAAGCATTTCAAGGCCGTGCTCCATCGGCTCGAGCACCGCAAGGATATTTTCCTTCGCGGCTTTTTCGCTCCCCGGCAGGTTGATGATTAAGGTCCGCCCGCGGATTCCTGCCACACTTCTCGAAAGGCAGCCACGAGGTGTAATCTTCATGCTCTCGGCACGCATCAGCTCCGGAATACCCGGCGTCTCCCGCTCGAGAACGGCTTTTGTCGCCTCGGGTGTAATATCCCGGGTCGAAAACCCGGTGCCTCCCGTTGTGAGAACAAGCGAGAGCTTTTTCTCATCGGCGCATTTGAGAAGCTCCGCTCGAATCTGCTCCGCTTCATCCGGCACCATCGACGTATAGGCAATCTCATAGCCCTGTTCCTTCAACAGGGCACACAGAGCCGGCCCGCTGGTATCCACCCGCTCGCCCCGGTAACCCTTGTCGCTGACCGTAATCACCGCTGCTGTAAAATGCTTCATTGCTCTTCCTCCCTGACAAAATCTCCGTGTACGCCGCCTGTTTTGGAAAGCAGACGGATATCGGTAATGGTCATATCTTTCTGCACTGCTTTGCACATATCATAAACCGTCAGTGCTGCGATGCTGACAGCCGTCAGCGCCTCCATCTCCACACCGGTGCGCCCGTCACAGGAAACTTCCGCTGTGATGTCAACCGCGCAGTGTTCCTCATTCAAGGCCAGAAAAAGGTTAATGCCGTTGACGGCCACCGGATGGCACATTGGGATTACTTCCGAGGTTCGCTTTGCCCCCATTATCCCGGCAATCTGGGCAGTCGTCAGCACATCGCCTTTTTTCATCCCGCCGGAGCGGATCAGCGCGAAGGTATTCCGATTGACCAGCACGCTGCCGGCAGCCACCGCTGTTCGGCTGGAGACCGGCTTTTCTCCGACGTCAACCATTTTAGCCCTGCCCTGCTCATTAAAATGCGTAAAATCTTCCATTTCGGATTCTCCCTCAGATCAAATGGGGTTTTTGGCCGGATTCCATTGCCTGCCACAGCGGGCTTTTGCTTCGGAGCGTCTCCACAACCCGGGGCACAACCGTAAGGATATGGTCGATCTCCTCCATGGTGTTATACTCCCCGATGGAGAGCCGGAGAGATCCGTGGGCGAGCTCATACGGCAAACCCAGAGCGAGGAGGACATGGCTCGGGTCAATCGAGCCGGCATTGCAGGCGCTGCCGGATGAGGCACATATGCCGTTCTGATCCAGAAGAATCAGCAGGCCGTCTCCCTCCAGGCCTTCAAAACAGATATTCACCGTGCCGGGGACCCGTTTTTCCGGGTTGCCGTTGATCACACTGTGAGGAATTTTACCGAGCCCTTCCAGTAGTCTATCGCGCATGGGGAGGATTTTTGCGGTGTTCGCTGCCATATGATCGCAGCTCTCTTTCAAGGCTGCGGCAAGGGCAACAATCCCGGCTACGTTTTCCGTCCCGGCACGCTTTCCGCGCTCCTGTCCGCCGCCTTCAATCAGGTTATAAACCGGGATGCTCCGCCTTGCATAGAGCACACCCGTCCCTTTCGGGGAATGAAACTTGTGGCCGGACAGGGAGAGCATATCAATGTTCATCTCGTTCACATCAATGGGCATATGCCCTGCCGCCTGCACCGCATCGGTGTGAAAAGGAATCCCTCTATCCCGGCAGAATGCGCCGATTTCCGCAATTGGCTGGACGGTGCCGATTTCATTGTTGGCAAACATCACTGTGACGAGAGCCGTATCCTCCCGCACGGCAACTTCCAGATCCTGCAGGCGGGCAACCCCGTCTTCATGGACGGGCAGGAGCGTCACCTCAAAGCCTTCCTTTTCCAGCTTTTTCAGCGTATGCAGCACGGCATGGTGCTCAAAAGCGGTAGAGATGAGATGGCGCCTGTTTTTCCGGGCGCCGGCTTTTGCCGCCGACAGAATTGCCTGATTGTCCGCCTCACTGCCGCCGGAGGTGAAATAGATCTCCCTCGGCTGCGCACCGATGCAGGACGCCACGGTTTTTCGGGCGTCTTCCACCGCTTCATGGGCAGTCTGCCCGAAGGTATAAAGGCTGGAAGGATTGCCGTACTGTCCGGTCAAATACGGCATCATGGCGTCAAGGGCAGTTTGGCTGACGCAGGTAGTCGCAGCATTGTCGGCATAGACGAACATGGCAGGGCTCCTTTCGTTTTTCGGAGCAGCTCCTTAATAGCTGCCGAAGGTGCAGTTGGGGAAATGGCAGGCCTTGCACATCTGGCAGAGGCCGCCGTCACCGAGGCGGATCAGGTCTTCCTTCGTAAATTTGTCTCCCACGAAAATCTGGGGAACGAGCACATCAAACATCGTCGTCGGCAGGCTGATCGCCGCACCGGGCACACCCATAATGGCCACATCCCCGAGATAGGCAATCAACGTCATATTCCCGGGCTGGGACGGCACCCCGTGGGTGACAATGTCAGCACCCAGCATGCGGATGGCAGTAGGCGTCAGATCATCCGGATCTACCGACATACCGCCGGTGAAGATCAGGAAGTCAGCACCCTGATCGAGAAATGCCCGGGCTGCAGAGACAATCATATCCAAATCATCATCACAGATGGTAACGCCGAGGATTTCGGACGGGTAGTACTGCATCTTTGCCCGCACCACCGGCTCAAACTTATCCTTGATTCTGCCGGAATAGACTTCGGAGCCGGTAATGACCACGCCGATTTTTTTATGTTGATAGGGCTTGAGCTCCAGAAGCTTTCTCTCTTTGCAAAGCGCTTCTGCACGGAGGATCTGCTCCTCCTTCGTCACCAGAGGGACGATGCGCATCGAAGCGAGCCTTGCCCCTTCTTCCACCGGATAATGATCGCGCAGGGTACAGATGGTAATATCCCCGATGGAGTTGATCTCCCGCAAAAGCTCCGTATCCACGCGGAGCATTCCGCGCCGGTCGGCAAAGAGAAGGACTTTTCCTTCCGAGGGGCCGGTATAATGCGCCCCTTCCACCGGCGCCATGGCGGCCATGCGCAGGGCTGCCTCTTCCTCATGGATTTCGCCGGCGTTTGCTTCCCACACAAAAATGGTTCGTTTGCCGATATCGAGCAGTTTGGGAATATCTTCTTCTGTAATGATATGGCCGCGCTTGAAAGCGGCGCCTTTAAAACCGTCCCGCATGGCGGTAATGTCATGGCAGAGCTCCATGCCGACGGCTGATTCCACAGGGATTTTCTTCATTTTGATTTCCTCACTCTTTTTCAGGATTCTCCCGGAACCAGAATTACATTCTGTGGGATGGAATCTGTGGTAATTATAACAGAATTGCTTTTCAAAAGCCACTCTTCTTTTGAGAGAATTTCATCCGATGTTCCGTCCTGCATCATGGCAATGCGATCACACAGGCGATAAGCCTCTCCCTTGTCATGAGAGACCAGAAGCGTTGTCTTTCCGAAACGTCGGATCACTTCTCTCACCTCTTTTTCCATATGGAATTTCAACTCACTGTCAAGTGCGGAAAAGGGCTCATCCAGCATCAGAATCTGCGGTTCGGAGACGAGGATCCGTGCAAGGGCTGTGCGCTGCTGCTGCCCGCCGGAGAGCTGCCCGGGATAATGGGAGGCAAGCGGTGAAAGCCCGAAGCTCTCCATAATCGCCTCAACTCTGTCAGCCCGCTCACTTTCGCTCTGTTTATCCCGCAGCGTACCGGCGCGAATATTCTGGTAAACCGTCATGTTGGGAAAGAGGGCATAGTTCTGAAACATCAACCCGGTGCGACGCTGCTGCGGCGTCAGGTTGATGTGCTTTTCCGAGTCAAAAAGGGTCACACCGTTGAGGACGATGCTGCCTCTGTCCGGCTTTTCGATCCCGGCAATGCACTTGAGGGTGAGGCTTTTCCCACAGCCTGAATTTCCACACAGCCCGAGAACTTCATCCTGCACATCCAGCTTTACCCGCAGTTTGAACGCGCCGAGCTTCTTTTCAATATCCATCTTCAGTGCCACGTCACGCTGCCTCCTTTCGTTGCTTGCCTTCCTTCTTCTCCAGCATATTCACTGCAAGGAGCACTACAAAGGAAATAGCCATGTTCACCAGCACCCAGCGGAAGGCCATGGCATCGTCATTGGTGCGCCAGAGCTGGTAAACCGTGGTGGAGATGGTGGCTGTGCGACCCGGTGTATAGCCGGCAATCATACTTGTTGCACCGTATTCTCCCAATGCCCGGGCAAAGGCAAGCACCGTGCCTGCCATGATCCCCTGCTTGCAATAGGGCATACGGATACGCCAGAAGATGTAGGTGTTGGAGAGGCCGATGGACTGGGCGGAGTATGCAAGCGTTTGATCAAAGGACTCAAAAGCCCCGCGAGCCGTGCGATACATCAGAGGGAAGATCACCACCGTTGTGGCAAAAATGGCCGACCACCACGTCATCGTCAGCTTAATGCCGAACATGGCAAGGAACCACTTGCCGATAATCCGTTTCGGCCCGAGAACCCGAAGCAGCAGATATCCCACCACGGTAGGCGGCAGAACCAGCGGCAGCGTCAGAATCACATCGAGAATCCCTTTCAGCACTCTCGGTGCTTTTGCAATATAATAAGCGGCAAAGATGCCCAGAAAAAAGATGATAACGGTGCTGATCAGAGCAATTCGCAGGGAATTGACCAGAGGGAAGAGATCCAAAACATCACATCCTTATCAAAAAAGGCGGACCCTCAGGCCCGCCTATGGATTATACACAGGGAAAACGATTCACGCAAGAGGAGAAAAGCCGACAGCTTCAAACACGGCAGAAGCTTCTTCTCCCTGCAGGTAGGTAAGGAATGCCTTTGCAGCTTCTTCATTCTTTGTGATGTTCAGCACGGCTGCCGGGTAAATAACCTGGCCGCACATCTCAGCCGTTGCAGTGTCAACCACCGTGAGGCCGGCGGAGAAGGCATCGGTGCCGTAGATAATACCGCAGTCAACCGTGGCTTCGGAAACCTGCGTGGTGACTTCTTTCACATTGGAACCGTAGGTGATCACGCCTGCCTTTGCAAGATCTTCTTCGTTGAGCTCATAGTAGGCAAGAATCTTCTGGGTGTACTGGCCGACAGGTACATCGGAGTTGCCCATGGCGAGCATCACGGAACCGTCTTTCAAGCCGGCAACCAGCTCGTCATAGGAGTTGATGTTTTTTGGGTTGCCTTCCGGAACGGCAAGGGCAACCTTATTCTCCAGCAGGTTGACGCGGGTGCCTTCGAGCACAAAGTCAAGCCTGTCGGGGTTAGCAGTTTCATCCTTGCTGATGTCCAGCTGGTTCATCTGCTTGGGAGCTGCGGAGATGAAGACATCGCAGTCAGCCCCTTCCTGAATCTGCGTTTTTAAGGTGCCGGAGGAGTCAAAATTATAGACCAGCGTTACATTGGGAGCAACCTCTTTGTAGAGATCGGCAATCTGATTGAGGGTTTCCGTCATGGATGCGGCGGCAAAAACAATCAGCTCTACCGGCTCTTCCTTCTCTTCTGCAAAAGCAGACGAGGCAAGAGCAAACGTGAGGCAAAGGGCGAGGATCAGCGCAAGCAGCTTTTTCATGGGTGATTCTCCTTTCAAATATCAATCATTTGCAAATTGCATTTAATTGTTATTCGCAGTATAACACAGGAGAAAGCAAGTTGCAAGCGAAAACAATTGGAAAACCAAATTAATGACGATTTTGTTTCACCCCTCTTGATTCTCTGAACAGTATCCTTTATAATTGCGAATTGTAAATAATAATAATTCGTAGGAGGATTCTCTATGAAGCTCAGTGCAAGAAATCAGTTCGCCGGAACGATTGAAAAAATCAGTGAAGGCGCAGTCAACGGCATTGTAACCATCAATGTCAGCGGCACCCCTGTCAGCGCAACCATCTCCATGGCAGCTATCCGTGAGCTCGCTCTGGAACCGGGTAAATCCGCCTATGCAGTGATCAAGGCAACGGAAGTAATGGTCGGCAAAGGTGAGCACCTCCCGCTCAGCGCAAGAAACCAGTTCCCCGGCAAAGTCATCGGTATTGACAAAGGCGCTGTCAACTCTATTGTAAAAATCTCCGTACTCGGCAGCAATACCATTTCCGCAACCATCTCCAATGCAGCGGTGGAAGAGCTCGCTCTCGCCCCCGGAGATGATGCTCTTGCAGTGGTAAAAGCCACCTCCGTTATGGTCGGCATTGACTGATTGCAGCGTTCTCCCCGAAAAGAAAAGAAATAAGAATCACCCGGTGAATGATTTTCCGTTGTGCGTAAAACCATTCACTTTGTAAACTTTGTAAACCCGTGGGAGAAAAGTCTGTAAAGTAGATAAAAACCTATCCTTCCGGACCTGAGGTTTACAAAGTTTACAATTTCTACGCAAAGCAATTTTCATCCACCGGGAAAAGATCATAAAAACAGGCGCGGAAATCCACGCCTGCTTTGTATTAAAACCGTGAGAGTTTCCTATACGATTACCCACCGGTTTTTGATCTTTTCTCTTCTTTATTGAGCATTCAGATATGTCTTCCAATTCCACGTAAGGAATAACGGGAGACTGACAGTTCTGGTATCTCCACACATATATTCTCCGATATTACGCATAGACATCTTGAACCCTGCAGGCGGATGATAGCGGGCACAGAACTGCTTATAACTTTTCGCCTGCGTGTTGTCTGCCGATTTAACTTCTATCGGTAAAAGATTTCCATTCTGCTCCATAAGCAGATCGACCTCAGCTGTATTTCCGGATCTCCAAAACCAAGCTGTTTCTCCCATACTCAGCATCTCATTTAAAACATAGTTTTCAGCAAACGATCCCCTGTACTTTTGAAACAGCGCATGATCCGTCAGTATTGTTTCAGCCGTCAAACCAGACTTACGCCGGAGCAAGCCGATATCAGAATAATAAACCTTGAAATAAGTGGTATTGGCTGCCGATGAAAAAGGAAGCTCCGGTTTTTCGACCAGCTCCAGTTTTGTTACAAGCCCGGCATCCGTCAGCCATTGCAAAGCATCCTCAAGCTCAGCTGCCCTTCTTCCCTGTTTTACATGAGAAAAAACAAATTTATTATTTTCTTTACCCAGCTGCGTCGGAACCGAATCCCAGATCCACCGTATTTTTTCAACTTCATCTATCGGAGCATGCTTTGCAAAATCATCCGCATAATCGTGAAGAATTTCATCCAGAACGACTTCTACTGAAGCCATGTCATGCGTCTCATTCCATTCCACTACAGCTTCCGGCATCCCGCCAACCAGATAAAATTCCTTCAGTCTCTGCTCCATAGGAACAAAATAAAGATCCGGAATGGGACGGTCTGTTTCCCAATTCTTCAGCATTGCAAGAAGATTGTCTTCCCCTGCTGCAAGCAGAAACTCCCTGAAGTTCATAGGATGCATCTGCATTCGGTTTACTTTACCAACAGGAAAAGAGATGTTTTCACGCTTCAAAGCGACACCCAACAGAGAACCTGCACAGACGACATGCAGCTTTCTCTGGTTTTCACAAAAATATTTTAAAGACGTAATTGCTCGCGGACATTCCTGTGTTATATCATATCATTTGCATTTGTCATAGGACTTTTTGCAGCAAAAGAATTCGGGACAGTTCTTTTTTCTCGGGATAATACTTGGAAACGGAAAAAGAACCAGCCCTATTTTTTATCCGTTTTCGGCTTTTTTCATCAAGAATTAAAAGAATCTTCCGATTTCGGCATTTTCTGTTTGACTCTTATTACGAAAGGATATATCCCCTCGTAGAGGTCTGAAAGAGTCTGAAAAGATATTGTCCCCAGGTAAAATGCAAATGCCTGGAGGATATTATCCGTCACAATCAAAACAAATCAGAATGGGTGCCTGTTCGCGTGAGATAGAGTATCAGCTCAGAATGACTAATCTGATAAATAAGGAGCCAGTCAGGCGTTATATGGCACTCTCTGCAACCACTGTACTCTCCCGAAAGACTATGATCTCTATATTTTTCAGGTAAAGGTTGTTCTTCTGCCAGAATACCGATTACCGCTTCAAGCAAACGCACATCATAACCACGCTTTACAATACGTTTATAATCTTTTTTGAATGTTGATTCATACTTAATCGTCAGCATTCAAATCCTCCATCAGCTCTGCAACGGAAGAAAATCCTCTACTGAGGCCAACACCATTTCTGACGTTTTCAATTGCTTTTCTGGTTTCTTCATTGGGAATTTCAGTTCTCACATCAAACGGAATTCCCTGCACTGCAACCGCCTTTTTCAGGAAAACACGAATTGCAGTCGGCAAATCAAGCCCTAACTCATCAAATGTTTTTGTTGCGGAGTCTCGCAGTTCTGTGTCCATTCTGACCTGCACAATGGTCGCTGCCATATTCCTCTCCCCTTTCAATAATACTTATATGTATTATATGTGTTTATACGTTGTTTGTCAACTGTTTTTATGTTAATTCAACTGTATAACCGCCATTTCTGCCTAAATATGAAACAGGCGCGGAAATCCACGCCTGCTTTGTATAAAAACCGGGGAAAGTTCCCCGGAGAAGGAGGCCGGGCAATTTCGGCCAGGCCCCGACAAACGGAGTATAGCATCCCGACGATCGCTGTGTCAAGAACAGATGCTTCTTGTCAGATTTGCCCTCAACAGGTATAATACCGCCAGGAACGGATAAAACGGGAGGGAGCAACATGCCGCATCAGGGAAAGAAAGCCGGGAAGCCGCCGGAACGGATTGAAACAGAATATGGATACATCCTGATTGAGGACACCACGTCCCGCGGGGAAGAAGTGCGCCTTTACCGCCATAACGGGGCTTATTCTTCCGGAACTTTTCTGCGGGATGAAATGAAATACGAAATCCTTTTTGATTACCCGAAGAAGTATGAAGAGGCCTTTCGGTTTCTGGACGTCCGTTCGGCGCTGATGATCGGCGGGGCAGCCTATCAGTATCCCAAGTATTATATCAGCCATCATGCGGGAAGCATGGACGTGGTTGAGATTGACCCCATGGCAGAAATCATTGCACGGGAATGGTTCTTTCTCGAGGATCTTTATCAGGATTTTGATCTCTACCGCACCGGGCGCCTCAACTGCATCACGGCTGATGCAAGGGACTATCTGGCTTCTACCGAAAAGACTTACGATGTCATCTTCAACGATGCTTTTGCAGGAGCAATCCCGGTGACGGCGCTTGCAACGCTGGAGGCTGTCACTGCTATCCGGGAGCATCTGACTGAGGGCGGAATCTACATGTCCAACATCATCGGCAGTTCCGTCGGGCAGGCTTCCACTTTTATGAAAGCCATGATTGCAACCACCAAAAAGATGTTCCGCTATGTGCACGTTCTGTACACCAACCCGGAGGATCGGAACGGATTATACCGGGGAAACTATATGATCATGGCAACCGACCAAAAAATCGAACCCGCCGATAAAATCCGCTACCATGTAAGCCGATACGATCCTATTCTGACGGATGCCTCCATAAGCCGATAGGAAGCTACCCTTCTTACCAGCGGTTTTCCACGTATTCGCAGAAGGCGTACAGATCATGGATTCCAAGCACCTGCCCGTCATCCAGAACTACGGTGCCATTCCACAGGCCATGCACCTGGTGGCTATGCATACGCATGGCAAACACGTTCAGATCGCTGTGGTGATCGTAGAATGGCTGCATGGTGAGATTGAAACGGCCGTCTTCCGAAACAAACTTCCACGGCTCCATGTAACGGTCCGGTTTGGGGAATACTTCTACATCGACCGCCCCGATTTTATGGGCTTTGCCATCGTAAAACACACAGGTTTCGGTGGCATTGGCTTCGTTGCCGATCCCCCAGGTGATCTCAAAACCAAAGAGGTGTTTTTCCCCTGCGGCATCTCTCAGCCAGCCGGAGCCATTCCCCCAGTACCAGACGAGAGAATACGGGGTGCAGACACGGCCCCAATCGAGAATACCGAATGCATTTTCCTTTGAGAAAGCAACGGATATCCCCGGCGCCCGGAAGGTACCGCTGCAGGGCATACAATTCTGCTTTGTCGTCATAAAATAGCGGTCGGGATGGCCGGAAAACGGAAGCACCGTCGTGATATTTTCGAGCCCGGGCATGATGTCCATCTGAAATTCACAATGGATCTCACCGTTTTCATAGCGCAGCGTTCTGCCGGTGTCGGTGGTATCTGCTTCAAAAAGGGCATTGCCCACCCGGAAGCTCACATAATTCGGCTCATCTCCCCGGGGCGGAAGAATATAGCGATCTTTCCCTCCGACAAAGGGCGCCATGGAAGAGACAAGTGTCTTCCCTTCCTGCAAATCTACCAGAACAGCTGACGCATATCCGCCGAGAGAAATGTTGGCGAAGCTGATCTGTGCCATATAATGCCCATCGGAAATCTGATAGAAATCCCACTCTTTTCTGCGCATCACGTGTTTGACCCGGTCACGATCATACAAAAACACATTTTTCCGTGCCCAACCTCTTGCAAAAAGCGTTCCGTCTTCCGCAAGGAGCGGCGTCGGAGCCGTCACTTCTGTCTGCCGGCTCCTGTAATTCCATTCCTGCCAGCCCTGATATGTTTTTTTCATCTGTTTTCCCTCACATCATCTTTTTGATTGAGCCTGATGCAGTTCATCCCTGTTCTCCCGCAAGGGAAAGCAGGGATGTTTTATGCTTATTTCAGTTTCCAGACGAGGTCTTTGACGAGAAGCTCTTCTTCCAGCTTTTCCGGCGTAGTGTCAGCACCGATATGGACAAACTCAATATCCATGATTCTCGCCCAGTCACGCAGCATTTCTGCATCCACATCATAGGAAAGCACCGTGTGATGCGCACCGCCTGCCGTAATCCAGCATTCCACACCGGTGGTGAGGTTGGGCAGCGCGCGCCACATCACTCTCGCGACCGGGAGATTGGGCATCGGCATAATGGGCTTTACAGCCTCAATGTCCTGAACAATGAGCCTCAGCCTGCCGCCCATGTCGATCAGGCTTGCAACAATCCCCTTCCCGGCTTTGCCTTCAAACACGAGGCGGGCAGGATCTTTTTCATTCATTCCGATGCCGAGATGGTGCGTCTCGATACGGGGTTTATCCGCTGCCAGGGATGGGCATACCTCCAGCATATGGGCGCCAAGAGAGTACTCCTGTCCTTCCACGAGGTGATAGGTATAGTCTTCCATAAAGCCGCTGGCGCCGTTGCCGCCTTCTCCCATGGATTTGAGGATGGCCGTCATGGCGGAGACCTTCCAGTCCCCTTCGCCGCCGTAGCCGTAGCCCAGGCTCATCAGATGCTGGGAGGCAAGGCCGGGCAGCTGCTGCATGCCGTAAAGATCCTGGAAGGTGTTGCTGAATGCCTTGCACCCTTCCCGATCCATCATCTTCTTCATGGCGATCTCCTCGCGGGCCTGATAACGGATTGCCGCGAGATTATCCGTATTGACATCGTACTGGCTGATGTACTCCTCATAAAGGGCATCGACTTCCGCCTCGGTAACAGCCTTCATCTCCTTCACGAGATCACCAACTGCCCAAGTGTTCACCTGCCAGCCGAGTTTGATCTGGGTTTCCACTTTATCGCCTTCGGTGACGGCCACTTCACGCATATTGTCGCCAAAGCGCATGACCTTCATCTCTCTGGAGGCAATCACGCCCATGCAGACCCGCTGCCATTTTGCAAGGCGCTCCTGCACGCATCGATCCTGCCAGAACCCGGCGATGACTTTGCGGGGCTTTCTGAGCCTTGCGCCCATGAAGCCATGCTCGCGGTCACCGTGGGCAGCCTGATTGAGGTTCATAAAGTCCATATCGATCTCGTCATTGGGGATCTCACGGTTATACTGCGTTGCAAGATGGCACCACGGCTTCTGCAGATCCCGCAGACCGTCAATCCACATCTTGGACGGGGAGAAGGTGTGACACCAGGTGATAATACCTGCGCACTCGTCACGATAGTTGGCCTCTTTCACAACGTCAGAGATTTCTTTGTTTGTCTTCGCTGTAACCTTGTAAACGAGCGGATAGGGCAGCACTTTGGACAGCGCTTCCGCCATTTCTTCCGCTCTCGCCGCGACGGTATCCAGCACATCCTGTCCATACAGGAACTGGCTCCCGACTACAAACCAAAATTCGTATTGTTTCATGGTTTTCTCTTGCCTTTCCTTCCTTTTCATTCTGTATTTACAAACTGCCGATGAAACCTGACGGTATTATAACATCTTGTATAAAAAAGGACAAGACCCGGCAGAGGTCTTGTCTTATCATTTGGGAGAATGGATTCGGTATCGTTTCAGTCTGCCTCTTCTCTCAGCGCCTCAAGGAGGAAGCTTACCGGGCGAAAGCCGTCGTTGCAGGAAATCATTGCCGCTTTCGGATTTTTCATCCAACCATCGTAGAAGTTCTCGCCTCCGTGGGCGAGCGCCATCACAAAAGGAGACACCGTATCCCATGCGCTTCCGCAGAAGCCTTCCGGCCGCTCCCAGCCATTGCAGACGAACTCCTGACCGAGCTGCATGGTGCAGGCATGCTCCATAGGGTTTTCGTATTGCGCTATCAAATCATCGTAATGTGCCATTCTTTTGACGGTAATCCGAACTTTTTTCATGGATGGACTCCTTTCAGGTTATTTGATTGGAGTGAGATATCTGGCGCAGAAGGGTTTGATTTTCCCCTGATCATAGACGTGCAGACTGCAGCGATGCAGGCGCTCGATGTTGAGATTCATGGCATCCTGAAAGGCCATGGCAGAAAGCGTCAGGCTTTCGTGCCGCAGACGATAAAGAAACGTATCAAAATCCATCTCATCGGAAAAGCTTGCAGCCGGTGCAGGTTCCGACGGCGGACAGCGCCAGTGTCGGGCTACATATTCCCGGTTGTCCCGGGCACAGCCGCGATCCCGGGCAGAATGCGTGATGGAAGAAAGGGACTTCAGTTTTCCATCCGGGGAAATCAGGAAGCTTGCATGAAAGCCACAGAGCGGATGGTCGCACCGGGAGGGCATGAAGCAATCAAGCGGAATGCCCGCCTGCTCACTGAGATCTGCCATCAGGCGGTCGAGCGTATAACGGTCGTCACTCCCCGGAAGATGGGGAATCCTGCCGAAATAGGATACCGGCTGAAAATGAATGCCCCGCACGCCCGGCGAAAGGGTTTGGGCGAGAGCGACAAGATTCCCAAGGTCGTGATCATTGACGCCTTTCACCACCGTCGGCACCAGGGTAACGCCGAGGCGCAGGTCGGAACAGATGCGGATCGCTTCCAGCTTGGTCTGCAGGAGCGGTGCACCGCGCAGACTTTGATAGATATCGTCCGAGGTTCCGTCAAACTGAAGAAACACGATATCCAGCCCCGCATCCGCCAGTTCTTTGGCATAAAGCGGATCCTCCGCCAGGCGAATTCCGTTGGTGTTGAGCTGCACATAGCTGCAGCCGGCTTTTTTTGCAAAACGCACCAGTTCCGGCAGGTCATTGCGCAGGGTGGGTTCGCCTCCCGAAAGCTGCAGCAGCGGGGAGCCGCATTGCCGGACGATTTCGCGGATCGCGGCTTTCATCTCATCAATGCCCGGATCTTCTGTCGGTTTTCCGCCGTCGGCAAAGCAATAGGTGCAGTGCAAATTGCACCGGGAGGTCACTTCCAGCAGGGCGCAGCAGGTGCCGATTTCATGTTCGGGGCAGATGCCGCAGTTTTGCGGGCAGGCAAGCCCCTTCTCCGGGCTCAACTGCTCACTGCTCCTTACCCAACGGTCAAAATCAACCAAACCCTGCCAGATCGGGACCCGGAAGGACCCGTGTTCCGGGCATTTTTTTTGCAGTTCAATCCGCCCATCGTCATTCCTTACCAGAACTGCAGGGAGGTTTTGCAGGCAGACCGGGCAGACGGAGCGGGTTTCACGCACGAGGCTGCTCATTCTTCTTCCCCGAGGTCGAAGCACTCTTTTCGAAATGCGACCCACTCCAGCTGAAACTGCCGGGAAACTGCATCAACCGTACCGGTGATGATTCCATCCAGCGTCTGGTGCGGGCAGGCCGCGGTGGCATTGAGGACAACTGCAAGGTCTGTGCAGGGTTGGGCAAAGGTATGGGGTACTTCCAAAGGTCTGTCCGTCCCCAAAAGATCCACCTTGCCATAATCCCCTTCCGGCGCCCAGGCCAGCAGCTTCAGATGCGGAATCTCTCCATCGGAAGCTTTGACTTCCGCCTGAATCCGCTTTGCAAGTTCCAGCAGATAGGCATTCCCGTCAAAATCATTGCAGCAGACGGATGCATGATACTGCAGGTAATACTCGCTCAGTTCTCCCATGGCATGCTGCAGGTCGGCATCCTCATAATCGATATCGGGATGGCGCATGGAGGCTTCTCCCTGCATCAGAGCCCGGGAAAGTTCCTCCAGCCCGTCTCCCCGAAGGGCACTGACGGCGATCACCTGTGAAAGCGGATAGGAGGCACGAAGGAAGGTAATTGCTTCTTCCCGCTCAGAGTCCGTAAGGACATCGCACTTGTTGAGGACGATCAGATCCGCCTCCAGGAGCTGTGCATGCAGGATATGGCTCAGATCACCGCCCTGTTTTTCCCGCAGGAATGTCACGGTGCGCGGCTCCGCCAGCACGGTGAAGGGGGCAAAGGCATAGCAGCCGGGATAATCTGCTTCCATCCCGTGGTAGACGTGCTCCTGCGCACCTACGCCAAACCCCGGAATATCGGAAACCACCAGCTCCACGCCGTCGTTGAAAGATGCGTTCAGGCGCTCAGCCAGAACATCATGGCAGAAGCAGATGCATTCTTCCGCGATTTCCGATGCATTGCACCCGCGCAGAAGAGCAAGCCGGTGATCGGCAAAGCCCTTGCTGCCGAGATCATTGGTGATCATGGCAGCTTTTCCGTGATGCTGCGTATAATAATGCGTAAGGGCCATCATAGTTGAGGTTTTGCCTGAACCCAGAAACCCACTGAAAACAGCAAACTTTTTCATTTGATCCACTCAGTCCGGACGGCTCAGGATGCGTCTTCCACAAGGACACGCATCGTCCCCCCGCACACCATACCGTCCGATTCGGCAACATCTCCGGTCAGATCAATATCCACAATCTTGTAGCACCCTGTGCCGATGATGCGGACGGCATCCTGAATCACGGCAGCTTCGCTGCATCCGCCGCCGATGCTGCCCGTCACTTTTCCGAGAGGACTGACAGCCATTTTTGCCCCGGTGCCGCGGGGGGTGGATCCCTTGGTTTCAATCACGGTGACGATGGCCTTCGGGTCGCGGTTTTCTGCCAGATATTGCAGGGTGGAAAGCTCCACGTCGGAATCGTTGCAAAAACGGTCCTGATCCCCATGCTCCGGCAGACGTTTGTAGGCAATCACTTCCGAGAGGATGGAGACGGCGATCTCCGCCGGTGTAACCGCACCGATATTCAATCCGATGGGGGTACAGATTTTCGCGATACGGTCGGCATCAAAGCCCTCCTCCCGCAGCATCTGCAAAAGCCCGGTCGTCCTGCGGCGGGAGCCGATCATACCGAGGTAGGCGGGCTCGGTGCCGGGGAGCAGGACACGAAGACAGTCGGCATCGTGGCGGTGGCCCCGTGTGATCACCACCACATAGTCAAAGTGAGTCACTTTTAGGCGGCGAATGCCGTTGTCAAAGCTGTCGCAAATCACCTGCGCTGCCTCCGGAAAGCGCTGGGTGTTGGCAAAATCCGGCCGATCGTCCACCACACATACGTTGAATCCGCAGGCCGCGCCGAATTGACAGACCGGCAGCGCAATGTGCCCGCCGCCGAGCACGATGAGCCGCTCCTGAGGCAGGACGGGTTCCCGAACCGTCAGGCTCTCGCCCTCCTGCTCGGCCGTCACGCGGGCAAAACGCCTTCCTCTCGTATCGGCCACCGGGGTAACCTCTGTAAGCCGTCGGGACAGCCCGCTGCTGATCTCCCCTTTTTCGCCCTGAAGCACGGTTTCAAGGGCAACCGGCCTGTTCTCTGCCAGTTCCTGCAAAATAGCCTGATAAAAGTTTTCCATGGTTCCCTCCGTTCTCTTCATAAGATCGCCTGCTTACACAGGCTGTTGATTTGATTTTGCAAAGCAAGCGCTTTTTGATAGCGCCTTTCGTGGGCTTCCTGCGCCTCTCTTCCGACACACTTTGCGGCACTTTTTGCAAAACGCTCCTCGATTGAGACCGGCTCGGTCTCCTGAATGCATTTATCGCTGATATACAGAATTGCGGCTTCATCCACAGTATCAGAAGCAAGATCGTGATGCTGCCGGATGATCTCCGCTTCTTTTTCATATCCCAACGTCTTTACCCAAAGTGCACCCGCCTCGGCATGGTTCTTTTCACTGCGGGCAACGTCATGTAAGAGAGCGGCACAGCAAAGGGCATTCCGATCCATCGGCAGGGGCAGCGCTTCGGCGATCTCCATTGCCTTTCTGGCAACTGCCCTGCAATGGGCCTCTACCCGTGCTCCGGGTGCAGCTGCTGCAAGGAGGCTCTCTGCAAGCATCGGCGTCATCTCCGGGTGCGGAACATTCTCGCGGGAAAGCATATGAAACCCGCCGTCATATTCCATCACGGAATAACCGACATAGGGTGGGCGAAGCTCCCGGCTTTCTGCAAGGGCAACTCCCATCACATAGGCAAGAATCGCCTGGATCACCGAGGCGTGGGCAAAAACAGCGAAATCACCCCTGCAGGAGCCGGCACATTGCCGGAGAGCGGACATTGCGCGCTGCTGCACCTGTGCAAGGGTTTCCGCACCGGCCGGCACCAGAAGCGGATTTGTTCTCCTCGCCCGATGAAGATCCGGATCGATCCGCTCAATGGTGTCAAAATCGAGCCCATCCCATGTACCCATATTCTGTTCGGCCAGACCATCTATCGTATCAATCGGCAGGTGAAGAGGCTCGGCCGTCTGCTTCGCGCGGATCAAAGGGCTTGCAAAGCAGGAAAAAGGCTCCTTTTCCCGAAGCTCCTCGGCAAGAAGACATGCCTGCATCCGCCCGAGAGGCCCGAGGGGCAGATCTGTTCTCCCCAGGCACATATGCGCTCCCACAGGAAAATCCGGATGGCCATGCCGAATCAAATAGACCTTGCGCATCAGAACAACTCCTGAAAATACTGATCGTAAATCTCCATGGCACTGTTTCTCACTTTGGCAGTAAACTCCTCATACTGCTGCAGAAATCGTCTGCCGTCCTCCGTCAGGTTGCTGCTGCCGCCGCCAGCTCCGCCTTGGCTGCGTGAAATGAGCGTCCGTTTCAACTGGGATTCCAGCGCGCGGATCACATTCCATCCGCTGGAATAGGACATCTGCATTCGCTGGCAGGCCGTGCGGACGGAATGGGTTTCCTCTACAAGGCGAAGCAGCATCGCCGTCCGGGCATCAAAGAAGGGTTTTTCTCTCGCCAGCGATACGCTGATCACCGGCCTTACAAGCTGCCTGTTGTGATAGGAGAGCAGTGCCCGGTAATCCTCCGGTGTGTCGGCATCGTGGAGGACGCCCCCATCCGGCACGGGAACGGAGACCATCGTCTCCCCGCAGCGCGCAAGCGCCCCTTTGAGCCCCTGTTCGCCACCGTCTTCCAAAATGGAATCGATGAGCTCGGCGGAAATCAGCGTAGGATGCCCGATCTTCCCTTCAAACACAGGGCTTGCAAGCTTGGCATTGCTCTCAAGAAGCGTCTGTACCGTTGCAGCAGTAAAAAGAGGGATATCCACCGGGGTAAACAGAATCCTGTCGCATTTACCCTGCAGATACCGCAGCCCAATGCAGACGGAATCAAACATCTGGGTCGTCTCATATGCTTCATTGCGCAAAAAAACAATGCCGTTTCCGGAAAGATGGTGCTCCAGAAGAGGGGCGTTGTATCCCGTTACCATGACAATCCGGTCAACTCCCGCCTGCTGGAAGGTTGCCACTACCCGCTGTGCAATGGAAATGGAACCGATGTTCAACATCGGCTTGAATTCTCCCATGCGGGAAGACATTCCTGCTGCAACAATCAGCGCTGCTGTTTTCATCCGTTCCGCCTCCTGCAATTTCCCAATCAGAAACTATTCAGAACCTGATGCACCGTTCCCGGTCGATTCTGTAACACAGTATAGCCGACTTTTTCTTTTTTGTAAATCGGTTTTTCCGTGTAGCTCTTCCATTTGCCCTCTTTCGGTTAGAATCAGTTAATTTCAGTGCCTGATTTTGGACGTTTTGCACAAAATCGGGCACCTATTTTCTACGAATTGCAATTTATTATAAGTTGATTATCTGCCTTTCGTACTTTAAAATTGTTGTGTTAAAATAAATATTATCATGTCAAGGCGGCATTTTACAGATGGACGAAGAACTGTTTGAGCTGATTGCCCATGAGGTAACCATTGAGATCAAAGATGAAGCGACCGGCAAAGTCTATCGGCGGGAGCTCCCGATTGATTATTACGAAAACGCAAACATTCTCAAGCTAAGCGGAGAGAATCTGGACGGAAGCGTCTCCCAACTGGTCTTTTATTCTTCCCGAGGCCTGGAACGGCTGAAAGACCTGACCGGAAAGGGCTTTGATCATGATCCGTGCGGCGGGCACGGCAAAGAAGCGCGCAATCCCTGAAAAGGCGTACTATATACCACTCTATGTATCTTAAGGAGGATAAACAATGATTCGCAAAACACTTGTTATCAACGGTGTCTCCCGTAACCTGGTGCTGGAGCAGGACGAAACCCTGGCAACCGTGCTTCGTGAGCATCTGCTGCTGACCGGTTGTAAAATCGGCTGCGGTGAAGGCCACTGCGGCGCCTGCAACGTCATCATGAACGGGAAGGTCACCAAATCCTGCATCGTGAAGATGAGCAAAGTCCCCGATAATGCCGAAATCACCACCATCGAAGGCGTCGGCACCATCAGCGACATGCACCCGCTGCAGGTTGCATGGATGGCTCACGGCTGCGCACAGTGCGGTTTCTGCACCCCGGGCTTTATCATCAGTGCAAAAGTTCTGTTGGAGCAGAATCCCAACCCGACGAGAGAAGAAGTACGTGACTGGTTCAACAAGACCCGTAACCTCTGCCGCTGCACCGGTTACAAACCGCTGGTTGACGCCGTGATGGATGCCGCTGCCGTTCTGCGCGGCGAAATGACGAAGGAAGACCTCGTCTTCAAGCCCACCGGCGACAGCATCAAGGGCACGAAGTACATCCGCCCGTCCGCAGCCCAGAAAGTTACCGGCACGTGGGACTTCGGCGCTGACGATGCCCTCAAGATGCCCGGCTGCCTGCGCCTCGCCCTGACTCAGGCAAAGGTTTCCCACGCAAACATCAAGAGCATCGACACCTCGGAAGCCGAGAAGATGCCCGGCGTTGTAAAAGTAATCACCTATAAAGACATTCTTGCATCCGGCGGCTCCAACAAGATCAACGGTCTCGTCATGCTGCCGAAGCACAACAAGACCGACGGCTTTGAGCGCCCCGTTCTCTGCTCGGATAAGATCTTCCAGTTCGGTGATGCGATTGCCATCGTTGCCGCTGACACCGAAGCACATACCCGCGCTGCTGCCGATGCAGTAAAAGTAGAGATTGAAGAACTGCCGGCCTACATGAGCGCACTGGATGCCATGGCACCCGATGCCATTGAAATCCACCCGGGCACCCCGAACGTCTTCTTTGAGACCAACTGCATCAAAGGACCTGACTTTGACTGGGACAGCGTGCCCGATTCCCAGCAGGTTGAAATCGAGAGCTACTGCTCCCGTCAGCCGCACCTGCATCTCGAACCGGACTGCGGCTACGGCTACATCGATGAAGACGGAATGGTTACAGTCCACTCCAAGTCGATCGGTATTCACCTGCACATGCCGATGATTGCCGACGGTATCGGCGTGCCGATGGAAAAGCTCCGCCTGGTTCAGAACCATGCCGGCGGCACCTTCGGTTACAAATTCTCCCCGACGAATGAAGCTCTGATCGGCGCTGCTGCCAAGATTATCGGCAAGCCGGTCTCCCTGAACTTCAACCAGTTCCAGAATATCACCTACACCGGCAAGCGTTCTCCTGCTTTCATGCACATCAAGCTCGCAGCAGACAAGAACGGCAAACTGCTGGCCCTGTGGGGTGACAACTATGTCGACCACGGCCCGTACTCCGAATTCGGCGATTTGCTGACGATGCGTCTCAGCCAGTTCACCGGTGCCGGCTACGGCATCCCCTCCATCCGCAACAAGAGCCAGACGGTCTTCACCAACCATGCATGGGGCTCCGCTTTCCGTGCCTACGGTACTCCGCAGTCCTTCATGGGTTCCGACATCGCCATTGACTGCCTGGCAGCCAAGATGG
>JAFUGY010000131.1 GCA_017469115.1 Oscillospiraceae bacterium | reverse complement strand
GTTTTGGTTGACTACGTGTCGCTCCATGAAATTCCTTATAAAGGCACCTATGGCAGAGTCCCGGGACGGGAGGGCTTTTTCTACCTCTATCAGGAAACCCCCGGCACGGAAAACAGTTCTGGGGAGCGCAGAGTTGCGGAAGCCCCTGCCTTGGAAGGCCGGGACGGGATTTTTGAATCCGTCTCTTCCGTTACGGCAGTGCTGACCGGAAATGGTGTGATCCACTATACCCTTGACGGCAGCCTGCCGACTGCCTATTCTCCTGTCTATTCCGGCCCGATCTCCCTGACGGCAACAACCGTGCTGCGCGCTGTCAGCACAGAGCCCGGTGCCATGCCGTCACGATCGGCAACCTTCACCTATTTGATCAACGAAGGGCATACTCTGCCGGTGGTGAGCCTGGTTTCCGATGATCGTAACAGCTTTCAGGACATGTATTCTGCAGGTATCAAGGGCATGGAGCTCCCCGGGAGTATTGCCTATTATGAAGAGGAAAACTCCTTTTCCCTCGGCTGCGGCATCAAAATGCACGGGGACACCAGCCTTGTCCTGCCGAAAAAAAATATGAGCGTCCGCTTCCGCGGAAGCTACGGCAGGGAACGGCTGGAGTACGATCTGTTTGGCGGGGGAGTCTGCTCTTTTTCCAACCTTCTGCTGCGGGCCGGTCAGGATCAGAGCAACACCATCGTGCGAAATGAGGCCTGTTATTCTCTTGCCGCTGAATTTACAAAAAATGTCGCCACCGAACGTTTTCAATACTGCGTGTTGTATGTGAACGGCGCTTACAACGGCATCTATGCCTTGATGGAAAAGCCAAACGAGGACTTTTATGCCACACGGCAGGGAATCGACAAAAAGGATGTGGAAATGGAAGAGGCTTCCGTTTTCCACGGAAGCCTGTACAACGATGCCTTTTCTCTTCTGTACAACGATATGCAAAAAAAGGAGGCCTTTCAACAGGTTGCTGCCGTGCTCGATCTGGACAGCCTGATCGACTGGAGCATTCTCGAGGGATACTTCGGCAACTACGATCTGGCAGAAGGGAATCTGCGCTATGCGCGAAATGCCGCCGATAACGAAAAATGGCAGCTGATTCTCTACGATCTCGATTGCGCCTTTTTCAGCCAGGACTACTGCATGAGCAATGTATTCGTTTACGGCAACCAGGTCAGCACGGTGAACACAGCCCTGTTGGCCAATGCCACCTACCGGACGATGTTCCTCTCCCGGGCCGGGGAGGCCTTTCGCACCGTTCTCACGCAGGAAAACGTCTGCAGCAGGCTCGATGAACTGTCCGCCGTCGTTGGCCCGGAAGTGGAGAGGGATTCCGCCTTTTCCGAAATGAATTTCTCCTCCTGGCAGAGCCATCTCCATTCCCTGAGAGATAAGATCCGCTCCGGCTGGACGGCAAACTGTGTTGAGACAATCTGTTCGTATTGTAACGTCACTCCCGAAGAACGGGAACTCTATTTCAGTAGTCTTCCCGATCTCCCGGATCTGAATTAGGGAGTAGGATGTAGGGAGTTAGGGAGTAGGGAATAGGGAATAGGGAATAGGGAATAGGGTCTTATTCAATGTCCATTGAGTTCTTTCACAAACTCCTTTTTCATTGGGTATCGCTTCATTCTGTATCCGTCCTTTCTTACTTGACTGGATACATTCTACCATATCCCGCCCCATGTTTGCACTGTCCGATTCTTGGGGTCTCAGCCATCCAAATTGTCCATTTTTTCGGGACGTGACTGCAAAACACTAAAATCGGACTGTCCGTTTTCATGGGTACAGTTTACTACCCCCTATTCCCTATTCCCTAACTCCTACTCCCTATTCCCTACTCCCTTAATTTTCTCCCAGTACACCTTTGCTGCCTGTTCGGTTTTGTTTTCCCCGTAGACGTAATATTTCGCATCTTTCAGTTCATCCGGCAGATACTGCTGCTCTACCCAGCGGTTCGGATAGTCATGCGGGTAGAGATAACCCTGTTCCCGCTCAAAGCCCGTGCCGTCGGCATGGACGTTCTGAAGCTGGCGTGGGATACTGCCGGCCTTCCCGGCACGGACGTCCCGCAGAGCGGCATCTATTGCCATACAGGCGGTATTGCTCTTCGGGCAGGTCGCCAGAAAGATGCAGGCTTCCGCAAGCGGCAGCCGTGCCTCCGGCAGGCCGAGCTGCAGGGCACTGTCCACACAGGCTTTTACCACCGGCACCGCCTGCGGCCAGGCAAGGCCGATGTCTTCGCTGGCAGAGCAAAGAATCCGCCGACAGGCCCCTGTGAGGTCTCCGGTTTCCAGAACACGGGCCAGATAGTGCAGCGCCGCATCCGGATCGGAGCCCCGGAGGGATTTCATCAAAGCCGAAAGAATGTCATAATGCTCATCGCCGTCCCTGTCATAGCGGACGGCGCTTTTTTGCGTCACGGCGGAAGCATCTTCTGCGGTAATCACGCCGCCGTCTTCCGCGGTGGAAAACAGGAGCTCAACGGCATTCATGGCTTTTCGCACATCCCCTCCGCAGGCCAGGCAGATCCGGTTCACCGCATCCGGCTCCAGGGAGACCGGCCTTACACGGCGTGCATTGGCAATTTCCGCTGCCCGGAGAACCGCCTTCTTCACTTCTTCCGGCGGAACCGGCTTGAATTCAAACACCGTTGACCGGCTCAGCACTGCTCCGAAAACACAAAAATACGGGTTTTCTGTTGTAGAGGCGATGAGGGTGATGCGGCCGTCTTCCATAAACTCCAGCAGGCTTTGCTGCTGCTTCTTGTTAAAATACTGAATCTCATCCAGATAGAGCAAGACGCCTCCGGGGGTGAGGAAAGTGTCGAGCTCATCGATGATTTTTTTGATATCCGCAATGCCTGCCGTGGTGGCGTTGAGTTTGCGGAGGGTACGGTTGGTGCGCTCTGCCAAAATGCGGGCAACCGTCGTTTTTCCCGTGCCCGACGGGCCATAAAAAATCATATTCGGCACCGAACCGCTGAGGACAATGCGCCGCAGCATCCCGTTGGGGCCGAGAATGTGCTTCTGCCCCACCACATCATCCAGAGAGTCTGGCCGGATTTCGTCTGCAAGTGGTCTGTATCTTTCGTCCATATTCATGTTACCCCTCAAGAACACCTCATCCACCGCCGTAACTCGGCGGTCCCCCTTTCTCGCTGCGGCTCGGTCACGCCACGGCTCTGAGATGCCACTGGCATCTCATTCACTACCGTGGCGACACTTCGTTGCCCATAAGGGGAAGGTTATACAAAGATCAGAAAAAAAGCGGAGGGCTTCCGCCCTCCGCCTTTTTTTGTTATGCTCTGCTGAGATACTCACCCGTGCGGGTATCCACTTTGATTTTCTCGCCGGTTTCGATAAACAGAGGCACTTTAATTTCTGCACCGGTTTCCAGCGTTGCGGGCTTTGTGGCGTTGGTAGCCGTGTTGCCGGCAAAACCGGGGTCGGTAGCCGTCACTTCAAGGTCTACAAAGAACGGCGGTTCCACGTTGAAGACTTTGCCTTTGTAAGAGTAAATCGTGCACTCCATGTTCTCCTTGACGAACTTGAAATTATCGCCGAGGACAGAACCGTCAACCGGCTCGAGCTCGTACGTCTCAGGGTTCATGAAATAATAAAGATCTCCGTCCGAGTAGCTGTATTCCGCTGTCATACGGTCAATCGTGGCCGTCTCAAACTTGGCAGTGGGGTTATAGGACGTCTCTGTTACCGCACCGGTCATAACGTTTTTGCTCTTGGTGCGGACAAACGCTGCGCCCTTGCCCGGCTTGACATGCTGAAATTCGACGACCTGCTTTACCTGGCCGTCTTCCTCATACGTAACTCCGTTCCGGAAATCACCTGCTGTGATTGTACCCATCTATCTGACCTCCAAAAAAAGAATAAAACAGCAATTTGCCTTTACCGGAATATTTTACCTGATTGCAGCGTACTTTGCAACACTTTTTTCATCGGAGTTCCGTCTGTTTTCTTTGACTTTGCTTTTCACTTCCGATATAATGCTAATCAGCATTTTCTTTGGGATCGGTCTGAGCGCCGCGAAAGGGGGAAACCATGAAAAGCAAGTCTGTTCTGTCGCTTTTGCTGATATTCTGCCTGTTTCTGCCACTGGTCCCCCGGGTGGAGGCACTCACTGCCCCCTCTGTTGCGGCGGAAGCCATTGTGCTGGCAGATCTGGACTCCGGCAGCATTCTTTATGAAAAAAACATGCATGTGCAGCGTCCTCCCGCGAGCCTGACCAAGATTATGACGGGCCTTCTCGCTGTGGAAGCGGTGGAGCGCGGTGACATCGGCATGGACACCGTCATCACCGCTCCGACGGATTGCTGGACCGGACTGGATTCCGACAGCAGCAATGCGGAAATCTCGCCCGGAGAACAGATGACTTTCGGCGATTATCTCTATTGCGCGCTTGTCAAGTCTGCCAATGAGGCCTGCAACGTCATTGCATCTGCGGTTGCCGGCAACATTCAGAATTTCGTCAATCGGATGAATACTCGCGCCGCCGAGCTCGGAGCAGGCAATACCTATTTTTCCGACACCAACGGGCTGTCCTCCACCCGCCATTATACAACAGCCTATGACCTCTTTCTGATTTCGAGAGAGGCTATGCGCCATGAGCTTTTTGCCGAAATCGTCGATACGCTCTCCTATGAGATTCCTCCGACTAATATACACAAAACAACAAGAATTCTGAAAAATTCCAATGCCCTGATCTGTCAGGACGGTGTTTACGGGGACGACTATCTCTATCCCGGCGCCGCCGGTGTAAAAACCGGCTACACCAGTGTCGCCGGATACTGCCTGGTCTCCACTGCACAAAGTGATGATGACGATATTCATCTCCTGGCGGTTCTCCTCGGCTGCGGCGGCCCGCTGAACACAGGAGAGGAGGATTACGGGAATTTTTCCGGAACCATTCGTCTTTACAACTGGGCGTTTCGCAATTTTGTTCAACGCCCTGTGGTTGCCTACGGGGAAGAAGTCACCCGGGTTCCGGCAGCTTATTCAAAAGGGAATGCTCCTGCTGTTTTACGATCGACAGAGGAAATCACGCTGCTTCTCCCGAAAGACATGGAAGAAGATTCTATTCAAATCGTACCCGAAATCCAGTATAAGGAGCTCACTGCGCCTATCCCTGCCGGCACAGTACTCGGCACAGCCAAAGTGCTGATTGACGGCAAACCGTATGCCACCGTAAAACTGGCAACGGCAGAAGCTGTGGAGCAGGATAAAACTGCTTATTACAAAGCAAAAGTAAAGGAAACTCTGTCCATCCCCTGGGTGAAACCGGCACTTGCGGCAACCGGCATCATTTTTCTGGTGGTGCTCTTTCTGATCATCCGTTACAAAGCACTCCGCCGCCGCCATCTCCAGGAACGGGCGGAAAAGGAAGAACGCCGCCGCCTGGAAGAGCAGCGCGAAGCGAGCCTCGCTGAAAGCCGCGCCGTGCAGGAGGACATGATGCGCTTTCGTCAGACCCTGCCGCCGGAAAAAAACGATGCTCCTCTATCCTCATCCTTCTACCGCGTCAAAGCACAAACCCGGGACGACGACCATTCGGAAGATATTGCCTCCCTCTTCCATGACAATCAGGAATAAAAAAAGACCACGGTTACGGAGTTTTCTTCCGTAACCGTGTTTTTTTACACTCGCGAGCAGCTTGCTTTGCACAAAGAACGACTGTCATACGAATCAATTAAAGATCTTCTTCCAGCTCGCTCATCTGTGCGGCAATCCTGCCGACTTTTTCGGAAAGATCTTTGGGTGCTTCTTCCCCAGCCACCGCCTGGAGATATTCCTCGTGAATGCGCTCGGTTTTTTCGATGGTATAGGTGCTGATCTCCTTCAGCATGGCAAACACGCGTTCCATACGCTCCACCGTTTTTTCCCGCTCCAGCCTTGCGTTGCTGAGGATTCTGTCGCGCTCCGCACCGGCATTTTCGAGAATCTCGGATGCTTCCCGTTCCGCTTCTTCCAGAAGCAAACGGGATTCTTTTTCCCTCTCTTCCGGTTTCGGTTCAGTTTCCTCCGGGATTGCTTTCGAGTCGGTTTGATCCGCTTCAAACGTTTTTTCCGGCTTCGTCGGTTCGGGAAGCTCTTCCGTGAGATAATAAAAATCTTCTTCCTCTCCCCAGGCCGGTGTTTCTTCCTGATCCGGCTCTTCCGCAACAAAGTCTTTCTCTCCTGCAGCTGATTCATCCTCTTCCGGAATCAAAGAGGCTTCTCCCGATTGGGCTGCCCGCAGCTCTTCCCGCAGAGCAAGAATTTCCTGGCTGAGTGCCTGCCCTTTCAGGAAAAGATCGGTATTCTCGTCCCGCAGAGCATCCACTGTTTTTTCCGCTTCGGCAAGCTGTTCCCGGGACGTACGCACTTCCTTCATCAGAAGATCCGCTTTGCTCCGAATATCGACAAGCAGCCGATCCACTGCATCCACGTCATAATACTTTCCGCGGTGCGTATTCAGGCGGATGCTGTTGAAATAAGTTCTGTCAAGATCCATTTTGTTTTCCTCCTGTTTTCATACAATCCGGATCAAATTCTTTTCGCCAGTGTTTCGGGATTGGCCGCATAGACGAGAGCCGTCTCCCGGGTGATGGAACCGTCCCGCACAAGGCGCTGCAGCTCTGCATCCATGGAAATCATGGTCTTGTCACTGCCGCCGAAAATCACATTATCGATCTGATGGGTTCGGCCGTCGCGAATCATATTCTGAATGGCGGGATTGACCGTCATCAGCTCAAAGACCGGAACCCGCTGCCCGTCCTTTGTGGGAACCAGGCGCTGGGACACCACAGCTTTCAGCACCATGGAAAGCTGCACCCGAATCTGAGTCTGCTGCTCGGCAGGAAAGGTATCAATGATCCGATCAACGGTTTTGGCAGCACCGATGGTATGCAGTGTGGAGAGCAACAGATGCCCCGTCTCCGCCGCGGTAATGGCGGTTCGGATGGTATCAAGATCACGCATCTCCCCCAGCAGCACCACATCCGGCGCCTGCCGGAGCGCTGCCCGAAGGGCACGGGAGAAGGTGGCTGCATCGTTCGGCACCTCGCGCTGGGAAACCAGCGATTTTTTATGCCGGTGGAGATATTCAATGGGGTCTTCGATGGTAATGATGTGGGCTTCGCGCTCGGTATTGATTTTATCCACCAGACAGGCAAGGGTTGTGCTCTTCCCGCTTCCCGCCGGCCCCGTGACCAGCACCATGCCGCTGCGCAGGTTTGCCAGCTCCATGACGATTTTGGGAATCCCCATCTCTGTGGCATCGGGCAGGGCAAAATTGACGATACGGCAGATCGCCGCAACGGTGCCGCGCTGCTTGTAGGCATTGCAGCGGAAACGGCTCACATCCTGAATGGCAAAGGAAAAATCGTCATCCCCGGACTCCTCCAGGTGGTGATAATCCCGGTGGGTCAGTTCATACATGTTTCGGACAAGAACCTCGGTATCCGGCGGAAGCATTTTCCCGTCGGTAAGCCGGTGCATGGTGTTATTCACCTTGACCATTACCCCGGAGCCGGGAATGATGAAGACGTCCGATCCGCCGAGGGAAACCGCCTGTCGCAAAAGCTCTACCAGTTCCATGAATCGTCCTCCGTTTCTGCTGTGAGATTAAACCGCACCCATGCGGTGCGCTGCCTCTCTCCGAGCGGCTGCAAAGCGAGCGCACAGTCGAGCATTCTGGCATCGTCCTCCTCCGTGAAGAGCAGCAAAGTGCCGTCAAGGTCCACATCGTCCGGCAGAGAGGCTTCCACTGCCGCGAGATAATCTTCCTCACTTGTTGCCTCTTTTGCACAGGAAGCCAGAATCCCATCCAGTTCCGCACGGCGCTCTTCCGCGCGAACCTGCAGGGTATATACCGCTTCCGTGACCTGTGCGCTGCGTTCAGCCAGCCGAAAATCATTTCGGCTCGCCATCAGGGAGAGCATGCCGAGAGCCGTCAGGCTCAGCACCACAAAAATCAGAATCAGGGAAGAGGCGCCTGGCCCCAGCGTGATCGAGGATTTTTTCCGGCTCATGATGCCACCTCCTCATATTTTGCACAAGGGAGCGCAAAAACAAGCTCATCCCCGGAGAAAATGCTGACGGTGTAACGGGTGAGCGTGCCGGCATCCGTCTGCTCAAAAAAGCTTTCTACGGAAGCGGTAAGGGAGGAGTCGGGGATAGGAAAGCGTTCTCCGGAGGAGCCAAAAGAACCGTCCCCCTGTCCGGAATAGAGGGTTTCGGCAATGTTCTGGGCAAGATGCGTGGCCTCCGAGAGATCTTCGGCCTTCCGGCTCTGGGTGCGGGCAGCTGTGAAGAGCTGCAGAAGCACCGTGGAAGCCAGCATAAAGAAAAGGACCACGATGAGAAGCTCCACCAGAAGGGCATTGCTGTGAGAATGTTGTTTCATGGAACCACCTCAGTCTTTCACGCGCAGCGAGCAGAGCACATCCTGCGTCGTATTGCCGGTGCGCAGATGCACAGTAAGAAGGGAGCCTTCGATCTCGGCCGTCAGTTCCTCTGCCGGGCAGACAACTTCACCCCGATCCGGATAAAAGGGTTCGGAAGCCCTGGTGAACCACTCCCGCAGGAAACCGTCATAGACATAGATGCGTGTGATATATTCTTCCCCGTAATCATTTCGAAGCGTCAGGGCATTGACGGTGACCGTCTGCTCCGCCCCGGGCTCCCCCACAAGGCCCTCACAGGATTCCAGCGAAAAGGCACCGGCTTCATCATCGGCGCGCAGCATCGAGCGGATGTAAGCGGAAGCAATGCGGGAGGCGTTGTGGGCCTCTGACCGTTCCACCGCACCGCGGTAGGCCTTGACGCCGAGAAGCACCATGACGGTGGAAAACACCGCAAAGACCCCCAGCAGCAGAAAGACAAACAGGCCCGAAACGGCATGAGAGGATAATTTTTGTTTCATGAAGGCAGCACCGCCCCTCTCTCCGTGACATAAATATCCGGAATGCGGTTGGAGGCAAACGCCTCATAGGTGACAAAATAACGCGACTCGTCGTAAGCGAGGTGATAATGCTCACGGAGGTACTCCACCGAGTCAGGGTAGGCCCCCTCCACGGCATAGCAGGTAACGGCGGCATTGCGCACCGCATCCCGTACGAGATCGGTTTCGGCAGTGTTCTGCGCAAAATCGATGCGGTTGACAAGCACCACTGCCAGCACCAGCACCAGTGCCAGAAGGACGAGCTTGATGATATCGCGCCGGTTCATAAAACGCCTCCTCTCAGAGGCTGGTGAGAATGCCGGCCATAGGCAGCATCACGGAGAGAAGCACCGCCCCGATGACGATAGCCAGAAGGGCCACAAGAGTAGGCTCGATAATGGATATCAGCTGGGAGATCCCGTCCTCCACCTGCTCTTCATAGAGCTCGGAGAGCCTGGAGAGGACCTGGTCTTCATGGCCGGTAGCGGAGCCCATGCGGATCATGCTGTTGTGGAGCTCGTCAAAAAGCCCGGTGTCAGCAACGGAATCGGCAAAGGTTTTACCCCCGTCAAGGCCGGTGCGGATAGATGCCACCTTTTCGGCGGCTTCCCGATCGGAGAGGACTTTTCCGGTCATGTCCAGAGCGTCTTCCATGGGAAAGCCGGAAGAGAGCATCATGGAGAGCACGCCGGAAACCCGGGAAGCCGAGAGCTTGCGGGTGAGAGAGGCAAGGGGCGGGAAAACACGGCGCAGAAGGGAAAGCACCTGCTCGCGCTTGCCGGTGCGGCTGAGAACCGCCAGCACCACCACCGCCAGAACAAGAAGCGCAACCAGCACGAGGACTATCCAGCCGACTGCCGTGCCGAGGCGCATGAGAGACGTGCCGGACTCGGACATGGCAACACCCATGGAGTTCAGAACCCGGCGGAAAACGGGCATGACCTTCCACAGGAGGATGAAGACGATGACCACCAGCATGGCACCCAGCACCAGCGGATAGGTAATCGCGCTTGTGACGGAGGAACGGATGCGGTCCTCCCGGGCATAAAAACGTTCCAACCCGCGCATCACGCTCTCCAGATGGCCGGAGCGTTCGCCGATGCCCACCATCTCCACCAGGTATTCCGGCCAGCGGCCGTCTGCCTTCAGGGAATCGTAGAGGCTGCCGGTTTCGGTGACTCCGCGGCTGGCGGCCTGATAGATGTCGGCATGGGAGTCATTCTGTTCGCCTTCGGCGAGCGTCTCCATGCCGTCATAAAGCGGCAGACCGGCTTCGAGAATCAGGGCAACCTGGCCGCAGAACATGCTGAGCTCCGCCGCGGACAGGCCGGTTTTTTTTGCTGCCATTTTTCGTTCTCCTTCTATTTATTAATAGTATCGTTCCATGGAATATTCTTTCACGGAACTGATGGCTGAGATTGCGGCAGTGGGATCAAAAAAGATGTCTTTCCCGTTGACTTTTGCCGTCGTCCAGGCATGGTACTGGCTGTCAGCATAGCCGATAATCATCCGGGCAGGAATTCCCTGGGTGCGCAGCATGGCGCAGGTAATGGCCGAGAGGTCCTGACAGATGCCCATGCGTTTGGCATACGAACCGTCAATATCCGGGAGCATGCTGGGCTTGATGGTGGCAGCCTTGATAAAGTCATATACACAAGAGGTGGACATGAATTTGCACACCGCATCGTAGGCTTCTTTTTCTCCTTTGCCGGCACAGATCTCGTCGGCCTTGGCAACCGCTTCGGATGCCTTGGTATAATTGAGATACTGGCTCGGCACCAGAAAAGCCGCTTCCTGGTTTTCCATCGTGACATAAAGACCGAGAGAACCCGCCATGGCATATTTTTTCCCGGAGACATTTTCATAAAGATGGATCTCGTAATAACCGGTGCCCAGCTGAAGGGGAAACAGCTCGTAGGTAGCATCGGTTTTCAGATCGTAGGTGAAGGTGGTACCGTCTTTGATGACACGAAGCTTCAGGCGATGACCGGTCTGATAACTGACGGAGGCAAAAAAGTAGCCGTTTGACGCCCCTGAGGCGTCCACCAGAAGGGAACCGGCGCTGTTGGTCACCGCCGTCTGCTGCGGCCAGATCGCAGTATTGCTGTCGGCCGAGGCCGAAACCGCCATACAGGCAAACAGGCAGATCAGGATTACAACCGTCAATCCTGCCCGCCTGAATTTTCCTTTCATACACATTCCCCCCTGTTCCTCCACGCTGCACGTCTCCCGCCTCTGAAAAAAGCAAATGATACGGCAAGAAATTCTTATCCTTTGATAATCTCCAGCAGTTTATTCATTTCCGTTTCCGCCTCGGCAAGAAGCGGCGTATAATCCATCTCCGTACGGGCACGGAGATGTTCCGTCAGCTCAGAGACCGGTTTTAAAACCGGCGTCAGGGCGAGGTTGGCCAGCACCCCCTTCAGAGCGTGCGCTGCCTCAAACCCGGCTGCCAGATCTCCGGCTTCCACGGCTTGTTTCATCTGTACAAGATGCTCGTCCTTCGCAAGCATCCCGACAAGGCGGAGATAAAAATCCGGCATATTCATGCATCTTTCAAGGCCTTCTTTTGTATTGGCTCCGTATTCGTTCAGCTGTTCTATGGTAAGCATGGCTCTTCTCCTCAACATATTTTAATCCCGATCGGGTCAGTTCAGATCTTCGGGGTTCAGTTCTGGATACTCCTCATCGTCCAGGCATTCTTTTCCGAGCTCTGTAACCCTTGTTTCTCCCGCTTCCCCATACTGGTAAAGCTGATCCAGAAACTCAATTGCAGCACGAATCTTCGTCCGAAGCAGATAGCCGCCTGCTTCGGTTGCTTTCATCAACGTTTCCGATGTCAGGGCAGGTTCCCATCCATACGCCCTGCCGTGAAAGCTCTGTATGTTCATCAGGATTTCCTGAATTTCATCTTTTGTCAGAGGATTGAGTTCCGGAGCATTGATAATAGCATTCAATGTCGCGGTAGCAGTTTTCCGTGATTCTGCCTCTATTTCATAGACTGTATTGACAATTTCAAAATCATGTTTGCGGTCAATGACATCTTCCGTATAGGAGGAACTGAAAGCGAAGAAGGAAAGAGTCCTTTCCAGTTTGGGATCCGGGTTCAGAAAACGCTGAATCTCACAATATCCTTTCGCCCTTGCCTTTTTGCTGAAGCGCCCCATCAGCTCTGCTTCATCAAACAGCAGCACCCAACCGTCATATCCCAGATTTTGGAACAGATGGCTCATGAAATAAAAATAATCCATGATATGCTTCCGTTTGCTGAACCCCTGATTGAATTTTGCAGGCGTCCCTGTAATACGCCGGTAGCACCTTTTCACTGCGGCATCGGAGGTAAAATTCCCTTCGAGATCGTTTAAAAGCATTTCCCGGTCATCCTCATCCTGCGCACCGATCAGTGCTTTCAACAAAAAATACAGTTTATCTGTCTCCAGTTCCTTTGCCGTATAGCCAAGCAATTCTCCTGTGATACTGCTTCCCGGCGTCAGGCTCTCTTCGAGCCTCGTGCGAAACCCCGGCTGTTTAGCGCCAGGCAGATAAGTGGCAGAAATCAGTTTTGGGTAAAGCTGCTCCAGCTTGTCGATGGGTGATTCCTTGCCAATCGCGAGATAGGAAACAACCATATTCTTCTCTGCTGCCATGCTGAACACGGTATTGAGAAGATGCGTTTTTCCTTCTCCGTACCTTCCGGTAAAGATCATCCCACCGGACCTTCCGTCTTCCTGCAGGGCAGTCAGTTTTGCACGAACACGCTTCATCATGCCCGGTCGTGCTTCTGAAAAATAGGCTCCGACCGCTCTGGACGGGATACCGGATCGCAGAGCTTCTATCATCTGCCTGGAAGAAAAATCAGACATTCTCAGCACCTCCCAAAAGAACTTTTCGGTTAACCAGATAAGGCAGACCAAGATTTCCATACAGGGCAGCGTCAGCCAGCCCTGCAGCTTCTTCTTCCGTAATCGGTCTGGCAGAGATGCCGTAACCATTTATAGCGGCAGAAAGCTTTTCCGACATTTCGCAGAGAACCTGTGTTGTATAAACCTCGTCGGCAAAACGATCCAGATCAAGAATATCAGAAAAACAGTTGAATCTTCTGCTGATAATTTCATTCTGAATTCTCATCCACAAGGCCTGATAAGACTTCACCCCGGAATTTTCATCATCAATCAACGCTTTGTCGAAACTCAGCAAAAAGAGCAGATACTGCATATTATCAATGTCATCAATCAGTTGCCGGATGCTTTCATAGGCATCTTCCCGTTTTGTTTTTGTATAGCGGATCCGTTCCTCGGAGGAACGTTTGAGAAGCCGTTCCATATCGTCAATCGTAATCAGCATTCCTGCATTGCCGCCCATCCGGACTGTTGCAGCAAGAGACCGAAGCAGATGGCGGGCATTGTATTTTGTCACTTTGGAAGGAGAAATACCCAACGCACGTAATTGCGCCGTTTTTACCGATTTGTCTCCGTGCAGAAAGGCAAAAATGAGTTCTTTGGCAGATGCCTCCAGCGCCGGATGCCCCAGCATGTTACCAACCAGCAGGGAACAGCAGGCGGCAAAGCAGCTGTCCATCATCGGATTCTGCGTAAAATGCCGCCGCAATGCCTCCCGGATGGTACTTTTGGAAAGCGGATCCGCCTCATTTCGCTCTGCAAGATAATCAATCAGGGTCTTCCCTTCCGGGATATCTTCCGGACGAAACCCCATTTCCCGGATAATCTCACCGGCACAATTTTGCAAAACCTTCTCAAGATCACACTGCTTCAGAATCGCAAGATAGATTTCCCGGAAATCATGAAGCCAGATCTCATCCGCCGACAGGTTGACGGTCAGATATCCCCGTTCTTTTGCAGCATCTGTCAGTAACTGGAGCATATGTGTTTTTCCCGCCCCGGGTCTCCCTGTCAGAAACTTGATTTTGCTGCCGCCTTCCGGAATATAGTCTTCCAGGTAATGCTTTGCCAGAAAATCCGTTAGAAGTTCCGTTCCGCACGTGATCCTGTGCAGAAGTTCTCCACAGCCTGGCGCTTTCCCGTTTCTGAGATTCTGAATCTGGATGGAAACATCTGTATTCTGCATTCCTTATCCTTCCTCTGCCTCCATTTGAAGAGCCTTGATATTAACAATATAGTCCTCCACGCCGGTGCTGCTCAGCACACGTACCGCATTTTTCGGATCCCTGCTGGTTCCGAAAACAAACCGACGGCCGCTTTTGGTAATCCATTTTTCAGCTCCCAGCTCATAGAGCCGGGCAAGATCAAATGCAAACGCCTGAAAATCATATTCTTTTCTGGCTCGTGCCATCGGCGTCATAGTCTTGTAAATCACCGTCAGACGCTGGGTGGATCCGATCCTGACTCCGTTTTTCAAGCAGGTCGTGTCATAAGCATCCGCAAGTTCATTCATAAAAGCACTCTCGTTAAAACTCGCTTTATAGAGTTTTTCCCGCTCTGCCCGAATATATTCCGCCAGCGCTTTCGGGCGAACACTCGGAAATTTCTTCCGATTAATCCACACCTCTTCGGCATGTTCTTCGTCTCCGACAATCCGAACTTTGTAGGGGAACATTTCATAAACCCCTTTTTCCCCTTTTACATCAATTCCCGCTGCTTCGCAGGCATCAAGCATCTGCCTCGTAAAATCTCCGCTGATAAAGTACGTCTTTGTATCAAAAGATCCAACGATCCCAGAGAGGTCCGCATGCTGCTGTTCTATTTTTGCAGTGCTTTCCGCAAGAAGAGAGAGAGCCTTTTTCAATTCCGGCAGATTGCCTGTTTCTGTATTCTTTGCAATTGCCTTATATGCCTTTGCGGCACCATTGGTCGCGTCGCGCAATTCTTTTTCCTTCAAAGCAAGGCTTTCATAGAATTCTTCGTAATTCACGTATCGTTTTCTCCTTCCGTATCGACAAAATATTTCCCGATTCCCTGCATGGCAATCCAGTAATTCTTTTCTTTGATATTTCCTGCCTTCTCGGCGTTTCGGTGCTGAACGGCGCGGTCAAGAAGATAATCCGCTCGCGTAAGCCCTTCCAGCAGGCATCGGCGTAATTCCGTAAGTTCCGTTTTCTTCAACCGGTTTTTTTCTGCCTTCACAAGCAGTTCCTTTGCAGCATATTCATAAAGGTCGTTTGAGAAGCACCGATCATTTTTATCATATTGCAGATCAAAAGTCCGGTACTCTTCAAAACAGGGAAGATACGCCCGATTATCCGTAGATTCCCGGACATAAATATAGTAAAGGCAAGCAGCGCTCTTCCCGGGGAATTGCCGGATAATTCTTCCAAGCCGCTGGATCCGCTGTCTTTTCAGGGATGAACTGCTCACAACAATACCAGCGTCGGCATCCGGCACATCAATTCCTTCATCAAGGCATCGGCAGGTAACCAGAATTTGTACCGCTTCGCTCCGAAACAATGCAAGATTTCTTTTTCGTGCCTCCGCGCTCATTTTGGAATGATAAATCCCGCATATGCCTGCTCCGAATTGATGTCGGATTACACCGGCAATCGCTTCTGCCTGTTCAATTCTCTCGCAGAAAATCAACACCCTGTTTCTGCCCGTGAGCTTTTCCAGTAACTGGATACAGCAGGGGATCCTTTCTTTGGCAAAAATGCAAAGACTTTTTCTTTGATAACAAAGCCGGAGAAACTGCACTGCAGGATCCTTCGGATCGTCTCCCGCCAAAGTTGCAAGCGCAGTCACCCTCCTGATAAAGGATTGCTCCGGCAGTTCTCTCAACCACGGGTGCTGATCCAGTAAGCATCCCAGTACACCTCGAATCTGCTCAGAGAGATCGTTATATCTCTTCAGTTCCTCCTGAGAGAATCCGACCCCCACCTGGCATATGGAAAACGGAGCAACCACACCGTCCCGAACAGCATTGGCAAGGCCATATCGACAGATTTCTTTTCCAAGCACCCGCTGCAAAAACGCTTCCTCTTCTTCTCCCGAAAAGGGAGTGGCTGAAAGCCCAAGACAGCAATAAAAGGATGAGTGCTCTTTTTCGGGTGTTAAAAAATCAAAAATCTTTCTGTTTTCTTTGCTGGTCACACGATGACATTCGTCCACGATCAACAGAACATGCCGATGCACCGCGAGATCTGCGCGAATATGCCTACTTAAGCCAAAGCGTGCGGAATTGATAATATAGATCATATAACGGCGGTCGGCAGGATCTTTTCGCATTCCTCCGAAAAAGCCCGGCAAATCCGCCTCTTCTTCGGCGCTTCGAATCAGGGCTTGCTTCCATTGCTCTGCCAGCGGAATCGTCGGCACAACAATCCGGATATACAGATCCGGATACTTTTCAAGAAGCTTCTGCGCCGCAGCAAGAGCCAGAACCGTCTTCCCTCCGCCGGTAATAACATTGACGATTCCCCGATACTGATTCAGTTCCCAAGCTTCAAGACATTCTTTTTGCCATCTGTAAAGTTCCATGTTATCAGTATAACACAGTGCCTGCCGTTTGCAAATCTATTTTTCATGTGGTGTAATTTTATAGTATTGTTTCAAAAAAAGCAAGGAAGAATTGCTTTTTCCTCAAATCACCTCATCTCTGCATTTTCGCCATTTCAATTGACATTCTCCATTCATTTGCGCTATAATATTATCGACCAGGGTGATAAAGACAGGGCAGACTCCATTTTTCAGGTAAGCTCATCTGCAAACAGGGAACTATATGAAAAAATCTATAAGGAGGATCTGGAAATGTGCCAGACTTTAATGGATATCATGAAAGATGACATTGATAAGAAAGTCTTTTTAGGTATGCAGCAGGGCATGCAGCAGGGCATGCAGCAGGGCATGCAGCAAGGGGAAATTATCGGTTCTGTTAAAACTTATCGAGAATTGGAATGGGACGATCCCACCATTATCAGAAAACTGATGTCGCGATATAACCTCACATTAAGTGAAGCACAATCTTACCTTGCCAAATCTTAATAAGGAATTGTGTAAAAATGTGAAATACCGGCAGCCTTTCGGCTGCCGGATTCTTCTCTTTTCAATTTTTTTCAGAAGCCGTAGAAACGGATGGCGTTGACCGGCATGACCCGGAGAAAGACCTTTCCCAGCACTTCCTCCGTTCCGATACAACCGAAGTCGGCACTGCGGCTGTCAACCGATGTCTCCCGGTTATCTCCCAGAACGAAGATCTGCCCGAGAGGCACCTCAAACGGAAATTCCAGATCACACAGCCCAAGCACGGGAGTCTGCACATATGGCTCATTCAGCGTTTTGCCGTTGACGGAAACAATCCCGTCTTCCCTGATCTCCACGGTGTCGCCGCCGAAAGCGATGATACGCTTGATGATCAGCTTATTGTTATAATAAAAGGCACAGACCTCACCGGTATCAAACTTTGCCGTTTTATAGGTAATGAGGATTTCACCGGGATGAAAAGTCGGCTCCATGGAAGTGCCGGTTACCTGGAGAACCGGCAGGAAAAGCACGGCGATTAAAACCGCAACCGCAGCCACCACAAGTACAGTCCCGACTGTGCTCTTCAGCGTCTGGTTAAAGTTGCCTTTGGTTTTAATTCGGCGTATCTCTTCCTGAACTTCTTCCGGGGAGGGAATCCAGAATTCTTCTTTCCTTCCCGTCATGCATTCCGTCCTCTCTGGTCAGAAGGCATGTCCCTGAAATATTCCTCCAGGATACTGTCCAGATCAAGATTTTCCGTTCCCTGCCGTTTTGCTGTCGCTTTCTTTTCCGGTTCCCGCGTTGCAGGCTGCATCTGTGTAGCGGGCTGTCTCTCCTGTCGCGGAGCAGAATTCTCTTTCGTTGCCGGTGCTGCCCTTCTCTGGGCTTGCGCCCAACCCTGCTGTGATTCCGCTTCCCGTCGAGGCTGTGCCTGCGGCCGGTAAGTCTGCTCTTCCATGCGGGCAACAATCTCTTCCCGCCGCGTTCTGGGCTGCTCCCGGTATCCGCGGTCGCTTTCTTCCGCTGCCCACAGATTGACTCTTCTCTTCAGATTGTCCAGCTGTTCCTCCAGCTCTTCACACCGGTCTTCCAGCCGTTCATTTTCCACAACGATCCGATACATCAGCTCCAGCAGCTCAAACCGGTTCATGCGTTTCAGGTTTCTTTTAGCCATGCCTCAATCCTCAAACTCAATCAGATCTCCCTCTGCCTGTCCGCTTGCGGCAGGCTCTTCTTCTGCAGGCTCTTCTTCCTCCAGGCCGAAATAGGATTCCAGAATTGCCTGCGACCAGGTGACATGTCCGGGAATCGAATAATTCTGCAGTTGGTTGGTAAAGAAGTCAAAATAGATGTTGGAATAAATCGGGATCGCCGGCAGCACCTCATTATACCGCTCCTGGAATCGAATCCATTTCTGCACATACGTGAAAATGTCTCCCGGTTCCGTCTTGCGCATGTCCACTGCAAGGTCATACAGCTTCCGGTCATCGGAGTAAGTGTTATTCCACAGCAGATGCAGCGCCTCGTCATCCGCACTGTAGGTGATAGACGGATCTACCACCACATGGAAGTTCGTTGCCAGATAAATCATGTCGGTCGTGCGGGGTGCTTCGCGGTAGTAGGAAAGGAGCAGGTCTTCCATGGGCGTCGGCACCGGGGTGAGCTTGATACCGACTTTTTTCAGGTTCTCGATAAAGTTCTCCTGCAGGGTGTCCACGATGTGGTTGCCCTCGGGGTACATCATCGTCAGGTCCAGCGCAACCAGCTGGTTATCGATGTACTTGCAGCGCACATCATCCACCGCCGGGTTAAACCAGTTGCCCTGTCGGTTCAGGACCCATCCGGCACTGATCAGAATCTGCTCTGCGCGGAGCGTATCCACCTTATATTCCGTCAGTTCATCCAGAGAGAGATCTTCCCAGGCCTCGATCATCTGCTCGTATTCGGCATCCGTCCGCGCAACGCGGTTGGGGAAGCCGGCAATATTGTTATAGAGCGTACCGTCCGCCATGACCACCGGGTAATCAATCTGGCCGTTCACCGTCATGTATTCCCACTGGCCTACGCCGTAGTAGCCGTCCACCCGCAGGCCGAAACCGGCGCAGTAGTCCTGCGTGAGCCGGTCTCTGTCCATGCACCAGGCAATCGCCTGCCGGACCGCCTTCTCATGCACGGCCGGCCGGTCATACGTAAAGGTCAGGAAGGAAAGCCCGATCCTCGGTTCGTTCTGAAACCGCAGGTCATTTTCTCCCGCTGTGCGCATCAGCTCCTGAATCACGGGGCCGTAAGTCAGTTTGTCTACCAGATGCAGCTCGCCGTCCTTCAGCTTCTGCACAAGCGTGTCGTTATCGGCCAGCGTGAACTGGATTTTTTTGATATAGCCGGGGTTGTTCTCATCGATGATGATCTCGACGGTCTCCGGTTCCTTCTCCTCTTCTTTCTCTTCTTCCCTCTTTTTTTCTTCGGAAGGCTCCTCTTCATCCTCTTCCGGCTCGATCACCTTGGTGATCACGATGGGCTTGCGCTTGTAATACGGGTTCAGCTCAAAGTGGGCGGTAACCCCGTCATAGGAAGTCATCATATACGGGCCGGAGACCACGGACGGATGGCTGTTGTAGCCCGTTTCCGGGTCAAGAATCGTCCTTCGCAGAAGCTCCGCCGTGAAGATCGGCTGCCCGGCATTGGGATTATCCGCATTGGCAATGAAACAACCCGTGCCGTTATCATAGACCCGGCATCCCGGCGCAATCACCGAAATCGGGTAGGGCACGCACAGCAGCAAACCGACCTCAAAGAAATAGGGAAGAAAGTCAGCATCCAGCGTGATCACAAGGGTGAAGTCATCCGGAACTTCCACACCCTCCAGATTACGAGCCTGGCCGCGAATATATCTGTCATAACCGAGAATATGCTCGGCACGGTAGATTTTGCCGCCGATCTGCTCAATCTCCGGCGCCATCATCAACAGCATGGAGAACGCATAATCCCATGCCGTAATCTGCGTACCGTCGGAATAATACAAATCATCCGAGAGCTCCATAAAATAGCTGTGATTGCCGTCAGCATCCTCTGAAACCTGAATGCCCGTCACCACATCGGGATTGATCACATAGGTGCCCTGATTCTGATCCCAATCCACCAGGTTATACCCATGGAGCAGCGCACGCACATCAATATCCGCTGTGTTATTGCCGAACATCTCGGTGAAAAAATCGCCCTTTGTCTCGGTGGTATGTCCGACGATCAGCTCTTCCGGGAACTCCGGAACGGGATCCTCCCGCGGAACGATGCCGAAGGGACCCGGCACCGGCTCTTCCGATTCGGTATCGTTATTTTTCCCGTTAAAAAGCCAGTCCCACTCATTGGCGGCAAAGGCCGGCGCCGGGATTACCGAGCACAGAACAGCCACACAGAGAATACATGCCAGAATTCTTTTGATCCGGGATTTTCCGGTATTTACCTCGTTATTATTCATAGCAGTCACCCACGTGGTTAAACTCTATCGCGATGCCCAAAGGCGTATCGTAATCTTCAATGATGATTTCATTCTGCTGAGGCGGGTTGGCCGGCGGATTGATCGGAGGATTCGGGTTCACCGGCGGTGTGTAGGGAGGAGGTGACGGAGGAGGCGGGACAGGAGGCGTAGTTGACCATTCAACCTTTGCGGTGGTCTCAATGCCCTTATAAAGCACCGCTCCCTTGAAAACGAACGGCACGGGCACAATTGCGCTCTTCACCTTCAGCAGCTTCGGCCCGGACGTCATCATGAAGAAATAGAGCCCCTCCGGCAGGTCATCGAAGAACACTCTGCCTGTTGAGGAGAAGGCGCCCATCTCGACAGGCCTTGCAACTCCGCTTTGAATCAACGCCTCAAGCACAGTAAGAAGAGAGGTATCCGGCGTCCGGTCATTCCGGATTGCCGTTTCATAGGCTTCAATTCTGTCTGCAAGCCCTGCAAAGGGTGTTGTCAGACCGGCTTCATCTACAAATTGCCACTTATAATCCTTGTCGGTTCCGGTTCTCCCCGCGATTTTGTACAGCGCCACGGTTACCTTCGCCCCGGATGCCAGTTCCTGCAGGAGTCTCGTATCATCCACCTTGACGGTCAGCGAACCGTCCATTGCGGATGCAGGAGCAGCCGTGCCAAGCAGGAGCACCGCACAAAGGCATACCACGGCCAGTGTTTTCACTGCCCGCATATACTCTGCCTTTCCGATTTTCATATCGCTTTCTCCTTCCTGACGACTGTTTCTATTCATAAAATTCATCCGGCATCCGGTATTTCCGGGAGGCCAGGATTTCTCGTATTGTCGTAATGAGTATGCCGATGATCAGCACGGCTATGCCGATTCGAATCGGCACAAAACCGAAATAATAGGCCGCAATGCACGCAAGATACACTGCCAACAGCCAGAACACGGCACTGTATCCCAACCGCCTCCGGCGATCGGCGCGTCTGGTGCGGTCCATTTCATCCAGAAAATCATCTGCTGTAGGAATCCGATCATTCATTCTCATGATCCTCCTGTTACGATCTGCGGCGCCCTTTTCTGCCGGACATCATCATGACATATGCTGCCATCAGCAGAAGAACCGGAGCTGCAATAAAGGGGGCCGCATATATCGGCTCAATCCGCACGGCGTCTGCCGTGATACGGATATTCAGCTTTGCTTTTTCATTTTCAATCCGGTGCCCGCGCACCAGAAGACGATGAGTATTGATCCCGTAGGGCGTGCAGGTGACCAGCGTACAGAGATCCTGATCCGGCACGATTTCGATCAGGCTGGAATCGCTGGGTAAAACCACATTGATGGCATCGACCTCATAGGTCAGGGTCTGGTCCAGCACGTTAAAGGTGAAGGTATCACCGATTTCCATTTTGTCCAGGTCACTGAACAGTTTGGCAGACGGCAGCCCCCTGTGCCCGCTGATGACACAGTGGGAGGCAAACGCCACCTTCTGAAAATTCTCCTCGTCCGGATGCAGGCTGCCCACCGGGAGGGACGTGCCCTCGATATGGCCAACGGACGTCTGGAGGACGCTCTCCTCGGTGCCGTGATACACCGGGAGATTCACATTGATGCGGGGAATGGTAATAAAGCCCATATTCCCGTTGCCGCCCACATTCAGGCGGGCGTTGTAGGCTTCGGTTTCTTCTTCCTCAATTGCCCACTGGTTGGGTTTTAGTCCCATATATTCGTTATACAGCAGAGCGTCATTCCACATCTGCTCGTATTCTTCGGTATTCAGAACGGCAACCGATTCCGCGTAGCTTGCGATTGCACGGGACTGGTGAAAGGAGTTCCAGTAATCACTGAAAGACGGATAAGCTACCACTGCCAGGCCGACCACCAGAATCAGCACCAGCAATAAATCTATCCAACGCTGTTTTCTTTTCTTTTTTCGTTTTACATTGGCCATGTTTCTTTCACTTAATCCGTCGTTTTCATGCCTTTCTGTAGCAGATTCCCGGTATTGACACACGTAATACTTTTTGTTATACTTTGGTTATGAGAACTACTATCGTTGAAACGCTCGTCGAGTGGGACGATAATAAGAACCTTACTAACATCAGAAAACACGGTATTAGCTTTGAGACTGCTGCCTTAGTATTTGCCGACGAGGAGCGGATTGAATACTACGACAAACTGCACAGTATCAATGAAGACCGTTATGTGGTTCTCGGATGCGTTCAAGGCATCTTATATGTCGTCTACACCATGCGAGATGAAGCTGCACGCATCATCTCAGCCCGTATGGCAAACTCTACAGAAAGGAAGATCTATTATGGAGAATGAAAACATTGTCCGCACTGTTATCCGTACCGGCCAGCAGCCTACAGAAGCACAGATTCGAGAGATTGAAGCAGCTGTTTCCATGCCGATCATCCCGGATGAGGATGCACCGGAACTGACTCTCGAACAATATGCTGAAATGGCTGCACTGGCAAAAACACGTCGTTCCAAACAGACAAAGCCTGTTGTAGCACTCCGGATCTCTCCGGATACTTTGGAAAAAGCCAAAGCCACCGGAAAGGGATATACCGGATTTCTGAGTCGCTTACTGGATAATGCGATCAATGATCCTTCATTGGTATCCCGCAGCTTGTAAACTTTCATACATAAGCCTTCAACCTATGCTGGCTGGGGGCTTTTGTTTTCATGGTATTTTCTTTTTTCAATAATCGGTTGTCGGAACAAAACTCGGATCGGGTGTGGCACCCGGTTCTTTTTCGTTAAACAACTGCTGCAGAAGTATTCGTCATATCGATCAGGTTCGTGCCTTCAGGATCAACTGTATAGTACGCATCGGTGCGTGACCCCGGTGTGCAATTTGCTTTCATGCAGACACAGGATATGATTGATCGAATCCGGCCTTCCTTATCTCACAAAACACTTAATAGGTGTCACTTAACAGGAAGTCTGTGATGCTCATGGTTTGGATCCCTTCGTAATTGCCGCCGGCGAACTCATCCATGCGGATCACATACTTCGGATAATTATCGCGGATCTGCAAAAGCCTTTCATATTCCCGTTGCTCTGTTTCTTTGCTGTTAATCTCGTAGGTCACCTGGATATAAATTTTCCCTTCCGGCTTTGACGCTACAAAATCGACCTCAGCCGCATCCAGCTTTCCGACCCCGACCTCGTAGCCTCTCGCCCGAAGTTCAAGATAAATGATGTTTTCCATCAGTGCTGATACACTGTTTGGATCGTATCCCAGCACAGCATGACGCATCCCCGGATCTGCCAGATAGAATTTCTCCTGGGTCTTCAGGTATTCTTTCCCTTTAATATCATAACGTGAGCATCGGTGAATCATGTATGCTTTTTCCAGCTTTTCCAGGTAACTGTAAACCGTCTCTGCATCCATCTTTCTGCCCTGACTTTTGATATACCTGGACAGAGTATTTGCTGAAAACGTCTGACCTAAATTGTCAAAGGTGTATTTCACAACCCTCTCAAGCTGATCGACTTTCCGAATCTCATTTCTCTTCACAATGTCTGTAAAGATTGTTGAATTGTAGATATCACGAATGATGGTATATGCTTCATCCTGTGTGTAATCCACCAGATGGATCGCCGGGAAGCCGCCATACCGTAGGTACCTGGTAAATTCGGTCTTTACGTCAGCTCTTTCTGTATAGCTTTCTCTGAAAAGCAGGTATTCGGAAAAGCGCAACGGATAAATCTGAAATGAAACATAGCGACCGGTCAGATAGGTCGATATTTCAGATGACATCATTCGGGAATTTGATCCGGTCACATAGATGTCCACATCAAAATCCGTCATCAGGGAGTTAACCACTTTTTCCCAAGACTTCACTTCCTGAATTTCATCAAGAAACAGATATGTTTTTCCGCCTTCAAACAAATGCTCTTTCAGCTCTTTGTACAGATCCTTTGATGTCTTGATATCCTCATGCTCAAGGGAATCCAACCGATAGAACAATACCTGCTTCTCCTGAATGCCCCGTTTCATCAGCTCATTCCGCAGCATCTGAAGGATCGTGGATTTTCCGCTTCGCCTGACTCCCGTAAGAACCTTTATCATCGGCTTGTCGATAAATGGCAGGATCTTATCCATATAGGATTTTCTGTAAATCATAGTACCTCACCAGCCCTTCAACGACCATTTTAACCGATTTTTATTTACACTTCAACAAGTTTTTCCGGATATAACCCGAAAAACTTGTTCTTAAGGCCAATTGATTCGGTTTCCACATTAAAATTTGTCGAACTCGGCCTGCCCGGCTTTTTCATTCCGAGTCCGGATGCAGGCTGCCTACCGGGAGGGACGTGCCCTCGATATGGCCCACGGACGTCTGGAGGACGCTCTTCTCGGTGCCGTGATACACCGGGAGATTCACATTGATGCGGGGAATGGTAATAAAGCCCATATTCCCGTTGCCGCCCACATTCAGGCGGGCGTTGTAGGCTTCGGTTTCTTCTTCCTCAATTGCCCACTGGTTGGGTTTTAATCCCATATATTCGTTATACAGCAGAGCGTCATTCCACATCTGCTCGTATTCTTCGGTATTCAGGACGGCAACCGATTCCGCGTAGCTTGCGATTGCACGGGACTGGTGAAAGGAATTCCAGTAATCACTGAAAGACGGATAAGCTACCACTGCCAGGCCGACCACCAGAATCAGCACCAGCAATAAATCTATCCAACGTTGTTTTCTTTTCTTTTTTCGTTTTACATTGGCCATGTTTCTTTCACTTGATCCGTCGTCTTCATGCCTTTCTGTGCGGTATCCATACTACCGCTGGTTTAAACAATATTTCCTCTTAACTGCCTTTTAGTCTATCCAGTAAACATCTCATCCATCGATCGATTCAAATTGACACATCGATCAATTTATGCTATTATTTTATAAGAAAATAATCGATAGGAGGTGAGTACATGTCTATCACAGTAACTGCAACTGAATTCAAAACAAATCTTGGTCAATATCTTGACATGCTTTCCGAAAACGTGATTGTTCTTATCACCCGCAACGGTAAACTGGTTGGAAAACTTTCCAATCCATTGGTTAACAATGTTGATGCAATCACAGGCATACTCGAAGGTAAGCTGTCTTCTTCTTTTGACCGTCATGATTTAAAGGAGGCAAGGTTGCGTGACTACTAAAATATTCGTCGACACCAATATCTTTATAGATGTTTTTACAGCCAATCCGGATTTTGTAAGCGAATCAAAAGCTGTTCTCGAATTGTGCGAACAAAATATCATTGAGGGTTATACTACGGCTTCAGCAATAACAGATATTTTTTATCTAATCCGGAAACTCCTTCATGACAAGGAAAAAGCATATCAGGTATTAGGTCATATTCTGAATATTATCAAAGTGCTTCCTGTAACCAATGAGGATGTACTCAATGCATGTGCAGAGCATGCCTATGATTTTGAAGACTGTCTTCAGGCAACCTGTGCAAAGGCAAATCATTGCTCAGCAATTGTCACTCGAGATGAAAAAGGGTTTAAGGATTTTGATATCACACTTCTTTCACCCTCGGCGCTTGTTGATCAATACAAGCCAAAATAGTGTCTTTGCCTGAGCCTTAACGACAGTTAAGGCTCTTTCGTTGTCAGAACCAAACCTGGATCGGGTGTGGCCCCCGGTTCTTTTTTATTCCGTTCAATGCTATGTTATCGTGTAATTTTAACCCCCGGGAGCCCGGCCTGTCGGTCAGGCTCCCTTTTATGCGGGTTAATGCTTCATTTCTGCGAGGTGCCCTCAAGGACTGTTCCAAAATAATTTGAACATTCCGGCTTGTCTTTTTCACCTGTAGCTTCGTTGTCAAATCTTGAAATACACAAAGTATTCCTGCGATTTTCCGCCTAACTGCAGGCGAAAAATCCTAAGCCATCTTTGCTCCACTTATTTCTGCACAGTTCCTTCGTCGTTTATATTCCGAATGTTCTTACTGATCGTTCATGCGACGGCGGGTTACGAGAACCACACCTGCACCGATCACAAGCACTGCACCGACAATGTAGAAGATCGTAGTACCGATACCACCTGTGGAAGGCAGCTGAGTGCCCTTGTTGTTCTCGACGTTCTGAGCATCGAAAGTCTTGCTCCCATTAGGCGGAACATCAACGGTGTCCGGGTTCATCTTGTTGTAACCGGTGGGAGCCTCGGTCTCGGTCAGCTGATAGGTCAGATCACCGTCCAGACCATTGATGGTCACAGTGTTGCCATTGGTGATGATGGTGTCAACCAGAGTTTCACC
>JAFUGY010000130.1 GCA_017469115.1 Oscillospiraceae bacterium | reverse complement strand
TGAGATCTCCCCGGGTACTCACACATTCTTTCACTCTTATACCCGCCATGTCTACCGCAAACGATTCCGTGCAGCTATTGGGCTTTGACTTGTTATGCACTCTTACCCTCGCTTACGGCCTGACATGATTTCTGTTCGTCGGGCCAGAGCTTTGCCGCCGCCTTCCTTCAGATTCCGCCTCACGACGGACACCCTTGGCTTTGGCTATGACCTTCCCGCTGCCGGGCGGTCTCGGGACTTTCACCCTTTAGAACGTGCGCTCGCCAGGCGCACATCAAAAAAACGTGACCGGTTGTTTAAATCGGTCACGTTTTTTGTGAAAACACGGAAACAATTCAGGGTGGATTCTTTCGATGGTTCCTTTATTACTGTTTTTCTGACAACCGCATGATCAGGCTGCGCTGTATTCAATGGCGCCCTCATCCATGAAGAATCCGACAGTATCCGTCACATAGCTTCCGCCGAAGATATCGTTAATGGTAAAGGAATAGAGATAGTACCCATCTGCAAGAAGATCGAACAAAACGGTATCCCCGTCTTCCCAGATATAGTCCCACCCTAAATAATCATACCCTGATTTATCTCCGGTTTCCTGATCGAAAGACTCATAACGGGGTACAATACAGTCACCGGGGTTCAGAGATCCTCCCGAACGATCGGCAATGCCGTTTTCATCAATGCCGTCCCAAAGACCAATCAATTCGATTCTGGCAGGATCATAGTACCAGATAAAACGAAGGTTTGTTTCTTCTCCGTTAACGGTAACCGGGCTTGTAAAGACGCTGTAGTCTTCATTCTCATCAACAAGACAGACGCTCAGGTTCTGGCCGTCAGGCAGAGAGAACCAGTAACCGTCGAAATCATCCTGAATCAAACCTGCATCCCAGTCTGCCAGCACATCGCTGGTATAACCAATGGAAAGGCAGTCTTCCTCATTTTCAGAGAGCATATAAACCGTGGCATCCACTGACAAGGTATTATGGAGCCCCTGCTCTGTAAGGACGAAGGAATAGGTACCGTTTTCATCAACTGCGGGTTCCTGCAGGAAGGTAATCGCGGTGCTTTGCCCGCTGTAATCCGCCACCATAGCATCATAATTCCATGACAGATTATCTCTGTATCCTTCCAGGCTGCCTCCGTTCGCAAAGCCGTAGGCGATTTTGTCAACCAGAGCAAGATAATGGGTGCTGACGCAGACATCCCGGAAAATACCGAGTTCCATCGAGCCCTGAATCGAGAGCGGATAATAAACCGAGAGTCCGCTGCTTGCTCTGTGTGCCGGTCCCTGCACTTTGTAGACAATTGCATCGTTCAGAGCTTCCAGCACAGATGCTGCGCTGTCTGACCAGGCAGACCCGGCAGAAATCAGCCCGCCAAAATCAATCATATTGGTGTAACCTTCGCTGCGGTTGTTGGAACCGAAGTTTTCGGCCGAATGAAGGGCGCGGACAACAGGGGCAAAGATTGCTTCATCATCCGTTGCATCGTAAAGATGCTCGGCATAGATCTCAAAAGCTGCGCGAAGCGCATCAATTTTGCTGAGATCCGTCACCGCAAGCGTGGCCGAATCGGCATCTTCATTTTGGACGCAGTTTTCATAATACCCGTCACAGATTGCTTTGCCGAGCGTGATTACATCGGCAGAAGGATCTGCAGCCAGGCAGGTTCCGATTTCGGAATAGTCCCAACCGGAGCCGGGCTCGATCTCCTGAGAACCAATCATGTAATTTGCATAAGGGGCAAGCATGGCAGCGGTTTCAAGGGTGCCCATCAGGCAGGCATCGAAGCCGATGAAGTCAAACTTACCGGGCAGAAGATCACGAACACTGCTGAGGGCATAGTCGATCTTCCGCAGGGATAAGCTGTCGTTGCCCGAAAGCTCATCAAAACAGACACCGCTGATACTTCCGCCGCCGTGGTTCCATAAAACGAGCCCGGTGTGGGCAGAAGAATATCTCGCGAGACCCCATCGAAGGAAATCTGCCAGCGTCCCGGAATCACCCATGTTGCCGAAAGAATTTCTCTCAACAACTGTGCTGACCCCCCCGGCAATCTCAAAACGATCCAGCTCATAAGCGGAAGCCTCGTTGCTCCAGGAAGCAGCACCACCGGTTTCCACAACAAAGCGAACATTGGCGGCAGCGGACCCCTCAATCATCTCCTGCATGTTCTGGGATGCCAGGCCATACTCACTTTCCAGATTTGACCCGCAGAGGTATACAAAGATCGTCCAGCTGTTATCCGCAAACGATGGCGCGCAAAGAGTCACGCACAAGATGATTGCGAC
>JAFUGY010000129.1 GCA_017469115.1 Oscillospiraceae bacterium | reverse complement strand
TCGCAGATCAGCTCCATGTCGCCGTACTCAATGCCGTTGTGCACCATTTTTACAAAATGACCTGCACCGTTCTCTCCTACCCAGTCACAGCAGGGGGAACCGTCCTCCACCTTGGCGCAGATGCTCTGAAAGATGGGCTTGACATGCTGCCATGCTGCCGGAGAGCCGCCGGGCATCATGGAAGGGCCTTTCAATGCGCCTTCTTCACCGCCGGAAACACCCGTGCCGATGTAGAGAAAGCCTTTGCTCTCCACATAGGCAGTGCGGCGTGCCGTGTCGGGGAAGTGGCTGTTGCCGCCGTCAATGAGGATATCGCCTTCTTCCAGATAAGGAAGGAGAGACTCAATCAGATCATCAACGGCCTTGCCGGCTTTTACCATCATAAAGATTCTGCGGGGTTTTTCCAGGGAGGCAGCAAGCTCTTCGAGAGAATGAGCGCCGATGAAATTCTTGCCGGCACCTCTGCCGTTGAGAAAAGCGTCCACTTTTTCAGTGGTCCGGTTGTAAACAGCGACGGTGAATCCTTTCGACTCCATGTTCATGGCAAGGTTCTCGCCCATGACGGCGAGCCCGATCATACCGATATCAGCTTTTTTCATCATTGATTCTCCCCTCTTATCTCTGTACTCTTGCGTTGCCGGCATAGATATCCCACAACTGTTTCTCATCAGCAGGTTCTGCATAATCGTTCAGGCTGCAGGCAGCAAGCACACCGGAAGCCCAACCAAACTGTACCCATTTGGAAGAATCCCAGCCTTTCAGAATGGCATACAGGATACCGCCGGAGAAGCCGTCGCCACCGCCGATGCGGTCCATGACCGGGATAGGCCGCGGTTCTTCCACAAACCACTGGCCGTCCGCCCATAAAATAGCACCCCAGAGATGCTCGTTGGCAGAGATTACCTGGCGAAGAGAGGTTGCATAGGCAATCGCGTTCGGATAAGCCTGACGCACCTGGTCGATCATGCCTTTGAAGCTCTCAATCTTGGAGGTGAGATCCTTTCCGCCGGCTTCGGGACCTTTAAAGCCGAGGCAAAGCTGAAAGTCTTCCTCGTTTCCGATCAGCACGTCGGCAACCGAAGCGATCTGCTTGAAGGCGCGGCTGAGCTCTTCCTCACGGCCTTTCCAGAAAGTGGCACGGTAATTGAGGTCAAAGCTGACAAGGGTTCCGTTTTTCTTCGCAACCTCTGCGAGGCGAAGACACGTCTGTGTGGTTTGCTCGCTCATGGCTGCAATCAGGCCGGAGATATGAAGAATTGCCACACCCTCATCTCCGAAGATACGGTCCAGATCAAAGTCATCCGGAGAAATGGTTCTGCCGATTTCACCTGCGCGGTCATTCCAAACACGGGGGGCACGCATGCCAAATCCGGAATCGGCAATGTTGAACTGGTGGCGATAGCCCCAGGGACCGCCCTGCGGCACATCCGGGCCTTCAAAACTGATGTTGCGGGCACGGAGTTTTGCTTTGATGAAAGCGGCAATAGGGCTGCCTTCGACAAACTTTGTCATGGCAAGGCAGGGCATGCCGAGAGAAGAGGCAATGTTTAGAACGTTGGTTTCTGCGCTGGTCGCCTGGAGATAAAAATGATCGCTGTTGTGGGTTGCCATCCGGTCTTCCTGGGTGATTCTCACGCCTATGCTGGTGACGCATGCCATGGCGTATTTAAAGTTTTCTCTGATTTTTACAGCCATTGTTACTTTCCTCCAAAAAATTAATATCAATCATCTGTTGTTGTAATGATGCTATGGTTATTCTACCAAAAAAGAGAAAGAAAAAATATTGCATTAATTGTTGCAAGCATTACGAAACTTGCGGTATAATGTTAAGAGAAAAGAGGTGGAGAGAGATGAAACGAATCCGCTCTGACTTTAACAGCAGGCAGTACATGCTCGCAGAGGATTTTGAGCTCTACTACTACAGTGATGTGAATTTTCAAAATGTCGGCAGCCACAGCCACGCTTACTATGAAGTCTATTTGTTTTCGGAAGGCTGTGTTGACATGGTGATCGACGGGAAAACCTGTTCCCTGCGGGCGGGAGATATGATCATTGTGCCGCCGCAAACCATGCACAGGGCTATCATCAAAAACAGAGAGGTTCCTTACCAGCGGTTTGTCTTCTGGGTGAGCAAAGACTATTGTGAGAGACTGTCCAAGGAGTCAGAGGACTATCTGTATCTGTTCCGGCATGCAGAGAAGGAAAAAGAATATGTGTATCACTTGAATCTGCTGGACTTTAACGGGATCCGAGGCAAACTCTCTGCGCTGTTGGAAGAGCTGCATACCAACCGCTTCGGGAGGGATACGCAAATTGATCTCAGCGTGCGGGATCTTGTCCTGACGTTGAACCGTATGATTTATCAGCAGAAGCACCCGATGACCCGGAGAGAAAATCTCTCCAGTTATCAGGCGATCACGGAGTATATCTCCAATCATCTGGAGGAAGATCTGAGCCTGGATGCCCTTAGCCGGGAATTTTATCTGAACAAGTACTATATCGGGCACCTGATTCAGGAAAACACAGGGGTATCGCTGCATCAGTATATTCTGAAGAAAAGGCTGGCTGCCTGCTGCGATGCCATGCTGGGTGGGCAGAGCATCGGCTCCTGCTGTGCCAGATATGGCTTCTTGAACTATTCCAGCTTTTATCGCGCCTTCCGTAAGGAATATGCGATGTCTCCTTCGGAATTTCTGCAAAACAGGTCGAACCAATAAGAGAACGTCAACCGGGAATTTTTGCGAAAACGGATCTGACAAAATGACAAAACACAGGAAGTGAGTTCTTCTCTTTGTCATAGAAATGAACCTGACGTCGCGTTTCGCGACGCCAGGTCAGATGAGATTTAGAAGACAACAGTAATCTTCATATATTGCTCGGGGAACTGCTCCAGATCTCGGACAGCCTGAGGAGCATCGTCAATGGAGACGGTTTTGGTGACAAGTTTGCTCACATCGATCTTTTTGCGGTAGATCAGATCAACCGCCTCTTCAAATTCACCCGCGCTGGTGCGAGAGCCAAGCAGGTCGATCTCCTTCTTGGTGAAGAGATCCGTCGGCAGGGCAGTTTCGGAATGCGGCCAGCCCGTAAAGGCAATGCGGCCCGCATGGCAGACAACATCCAGCGTGGAGCGGATGGCGGAGTTGGCACCGGAGGCTTCCAACACGCACTCACAGAGCATGCCGTTGGTGTATTCCCGGATCTTTTCCATCAAATCGTCTGTTTTCAGATTGATGAGATGTTTTACTCCGGATTCGGAGGCAAGCTTCAGCCGCTCTTCCACAAGGTCAATCAGAATCGGGGTAGCACCGTATTCCATGGCTGCCATAGCTGCCAGCAGGCCGATAGGGCCGGCACCAAAGATGGCAACGTGTTCTCCTGCTTTCAGGCGGAGCCGATGGATGCAATGCAGAGAGATGGTAAGGGGTTCCGCCAGTGCGGCATCTTCCCAGGCCATATCATCCGGGATTTTGACCAGCAGATCAGCCGGGTGAGCAAAGCGCTCGGACATGGCACCTTCCGTTTGCACACCGAGGACCTTCAGGTTGTCACAGCAGTTCGTCCTGCCGATGGAGCAGGGGTAGCATTTACCGCAATAAATATACGGGTCAACCACCACATGATCTCCTGGCTTGAGGCCTTTTTTGTTGTTTTCCGGTACGGAAATCACTTCACCGGAGAGCTCATGGCCGATGACGCGGGGATAAGAGACCAGATTGTTAACACCGCGGAAGGCACCGATGTCACTGCCGCAGATGCCGGCGGCATGTACCTTGATCAGTGCTTCGCCCTCTTTCGGAGCGGGCTCGGGAATATCCCGGATGGCGATGCTCCAGGGCTTTTCCATATAGACAGCTTTCATTTCGTCATACCTCTTTGTTACAGGGCAAGAATCGTCTGCCAGACGCTTTCATCCACCGGGACGCCGTCCACAAGGTTTTCTTCCCGCACATGATTGCTGCGCTCATTGGGGACGCGTGGTCTGGATTTTTCGGAAACGGGAATGCTGTTCTTCACATCTTCAATGATGTTCTCCAACAGCGCTTCCCGGCGATCCGTCGTTTTCTCGGCATTGATGGCAATGAAGATCTGGGAGAGGGCGTATTCATCACTGCCCAGTTTCCCTACCTCGCAGACGGAGTTGCCGTCTGAAAGAATGGTGACGATCATATCCAGCAGGATAGACATGCCGGAGCCCTTCCAGTAGCCCATGGGGATCAGGCGTCTGCTCTTCTCAATTTCACCCGGGTCGTCGGTGAGTTCCCCGTTGGTATCGTATCCCCCGATGACGGGGAGCTTCTTGCCGGCAAGGCGGGTAGTTTCCAGCTTGCCGTAAGAGAACTGGGACATGGCGCCGTCCATCATGAGATGACCGCCCTCTTTGGGGACGCAGAGGATAAACGGGTTGTTGCCGATGCGGCAATCAACGCCGCCCCAGGCGGGCATGTTGGGCATGGTATTACTCCAGCAGATACCGACGCATCCTGCATCCGCAGCCTGCAGGCCGTACTGGCCGCCGCGCATCCAGTGGTTGGTATTCTTCAAAGCAACGCAGCCGATGCCGAACTGTTTGGCAAGGGCGATGGCACGATCCATGCAGATGCGGGCGTTGGTGTTGCCCATGCCGAGGTTACCGTCCCACTTTTCAAAAGCGCCAAAGCTCTGAACGAGGGTGGGGCGCATATCCGGCTTGATATAGCCCTTATCGATGTAGGAGATCATACGGGGGAAGCGGTTGACGCCGTGGGAATAGACCCCGTTGACGCTGTTTTCCACCATAATGGCGGCGCACTCGTCCGCAATCTCCATGTCGGTAACGCCATGGGCTTTCAGTTTCTCAAGAAAGACGGCTTTCATCTCTTCTGCTTGAATGAATATGCTCATCTGTCATCAGCTCCTTTGGATATAATTTGATTTACTCTGTAAAAATACTATACGAAGGACAAGGTATTTGTCAAGCGATTTTTAAATTGACACCATTGGGAAAATATGCTATCATAAAAGCAGAAAATACATAACTGGTATACAAGTATATTACCGGGAATCCGGTACATATAAAATTATATTTTGAAAGGAGAATGATCATGAAGAGAATTCTCACCCTCGTCCTCGCGCTTGTTCTGGTCGCCTCTCTCAGCGTCTGTGCATTTGCAGATTATCCTGACAAAGCGATCAACCTCATTGTTCCTTACGGCCCGGGCGGCACCACCGACCTGACTGCAAGAGCAATCGCAAACGGCATGTCCAACTTCCTCGATGTCACCATTAACGTCAACAACGTAGCAGGAGCCGGCGGCTCTGTCGGAACCCTGCAGGTAGAGAACGGCAAAAACGATGGTTACACCATTCTTGCCAACGGCATGCTTGCTCTCACCACCATGCCTGTCAACGGCTATTCCGAGAAGACCTACAGAGACTGGGATATTTGGCTTGCAACCTATGCACCGAATGCCATTGTTGTTCCTGCAAACAGCCCCTACCAGACGATCGTGGATCTCGTGGAAGATATGAAAGCCCGTCCCGGTGAGGTCACCTTCGGTACGGCAGGGATTGGTTCTGGCGGCCACTTCGGTGCTGAGACCATGAAAGCCATTGCCGGCGCTGACTACAGCCACATCACCTATGCCGGCGGCGGCCCGGCTGTCACCGGTATTCTTGCAGGGGAAGTTGATGTCTGCCCGCAGCTTCTCGCTGAGACAAAAGACCTGATCATCGCAGGCGACCTCCGCTGCCTCGCAGTCCTCTCCGAGGATGACATTGAGATCGCAGAGGGTGTTGTGTGCCCCTCCATCACCAAGTACTATCCGGAAGAGGCTGCTGCCTATGTTCCGATGGGTGAAGTTACCGGTATTGCAGTGCCGAAGGGCCTCGATGAGAGCATTCTCGCAAAGCTCGACGAGGCATTTGCCTATGCAGCAGTGCAGCCGGAAGTTGCTGATTTCTGCAACCTGAAGAGCTTCACGCTCATGCCCATGACGAGAGAAGAGAGCCAGACCTTCCTCGACAGCTTTACCTCCAAGGCATGCTACCTCCTCTGGGATGCAGAAGCATGCGCAAATGATCCTGCCGATTTCGGCATCGAACGCTGATTTTTCACTGGAAAGGTCTGCTGCCATTGCGGCAGCAGGCCTTATTTTTATAAGGATCGTGATATTATGACCAAGAAACTGAAAGACTTTGTTTTTTCCATTGTCCTTATTCTCCTTGGAATCTATGTGATTGTAGAATCCCTGAATATCTATCACAAAGCAGCAGAGAAACCTTATAAGATTACACAGTTCACCATTTCTCCCGGCTTTCTTCCTTTTCTGCTTGGCATTGCCCTGACGCTCACAGCGCTGATTCTGCTTGCAAGCAGCTTCCGGGGAGAAAAAATCGGAGAAGCGCTCGGCAACCGAAAAACAGAGTTCGTTGCCTGGACGAAAACGGCATTCAACGCTGATTTCCTGAATATGACCATTGGCTGTGTGCTGATGTTTATCTATACCTTTTTCCTGGTTCAGCTGCTCCCCTTCTGGCTCGCATCCATCATTTTTCTGGTGGCGATGTTCCTCTTCCTCAGAATCGGCAAGCCATGGAAGGCAGTTGTACTCGCTGTTTTAGTGGTGGCACTGATCGTGCTTCTTTTCAAGTACGGCTTTGGAGCCGCAATGCCGGAATAAGGAGGGGAAACCATGCAATATGTACTGCAGGCGTTCCAGACTGCTCTGGAACCTTATAATATTCTGGTAATGATTCTTGCAACCGGAGCCGGCTTACTGATGGGGATGCTGCCGGGTTTGAGCGCGACGATGGCAATCGCTCTGCTGACCGGGCTCACCTATAATTTCCCGACCCAGACGGCGTTGATTGCGCTGATCGGTGTATACGTCGGTGCCATTTCCGGAGGATGTCAGAGCGCAATTCTGATCAATATCCCGGGCACGCCAGCCTCAGCAGCCACCGCGCTGGATGGGCACCCCATTGCAAAGCGGGGAGAAGGCGGCTTGGGTATTTTCCTTGCCACGACAGCCAGCATGTGCGGCACATTGATTTCGGTGATTTTTGTGCTCAGCTTCACCCCGGTATTGACGAAATTTGCGCTGAAGTTTGCATCTTGGGAGTTTTTCCTGATCGCCATTTTCGGTATCCTGATTTGTGGACAGCTCACTTCCAACGGCAATGCCGTCAAGGGATGGATCAGCGGCATTCTCGGGCTGATTGTGTCCATGGTGGGGCTGGATGTTGTTGATACTTTTCCGCGCTTCAGTTACGGCAATGTGAATCTGATGGGCGGAATTCAGCTGATTCCGGTGATGATCGGGTTGTTTGGCTTCCCGGAGATTGTAAAAGCGTTTAAAAGAGGCAACAACAGTGATGCCGCACCGATGAGCAGCTTTAACATGAAAAAAGGCTGGGCTTTGGTGAAAGAGCACTGGTGGCCTATTATCCGCTCCGGCATTATCGGTGTGTGTGTCGGCATTATCCCGGGCGTCGGAGAGGATGTTGGCGGATGGCTCAGCTATTGGACGAGCAAGAACACCAGCAAAGACCCTGACTCTTTTGGAAAAGGCAATGAGCTGGGTGTTATCTCAGCGGAAACGGGCAACAACAGCTGTATCGGAGGCGCCATTATCCCGGTGCTCTCTCTCGCTGTGCCCGGAAGCGCCCCTGCGGCGGTGCTTTTGGCAGCTTTTTACATGCACGGCTATCGCCCGGGCCCGTTGCTGATGTCCGAAACACCGGATTTTATTTACCGTGTTGGCATTTATCTGGCTCTTGCAGCCATCGTCATGTGGGCGCTTGCCTTGGTTATTTCAAGGGTTTCCGTCCGCATTCTGAGTTTGGATAAACGCATTCTGATGCCGATTATTTATGTGCTGTGTGTGATAGGCTCTTATCTCATCAACTACAACCTGTTTGATGTGAAAGTGATGTTTGTTTTTGGACTGGTGGGAATTGCTCTGAGCAATTTTGAATTCCCTGCTTCTCCGTTCCTGCTGGGAGTCATCCTCGGCAGCATGGCTGATCAGAACCTGCGCAGAGGGCTTCGGCTTTCAAAAGGGTCGCTGCTTCCCATGCTGCAGAGACCGATCTGTATCGTTTTTCTTGTTGTCAACATTCTGATGATTCTCTCACAGACGGGGATTTTCAAGCCTCTCATGGCGAAGCTCCGGAAAACCAAATAAAAGGAGAACGGAGATGCAGAAAGCGGACGGAATGAATTATGCGCCGGAGTTTTGCGGCGTTACGGAAAAAGTGGTCGGGCCGGGAGAATTTACGTTTTCCGTGATCGGTCTGGATCACGGGCATATCTATGCCATGACAAACGGCTTGCTGGAAGCCGGAGCTACCCTTCGGCAGGTTTATGACCCGGATGAGGCAAAGGTTCAGGCATTTCTCTCCCGTTATCCGCAGGGGCGGAAGGCTGAGAGTGAGGAAGAAATCCTGTATTCCGATGTCAGCCTGGTTGCAAGTGCCATTCGTCCTGACAAACGGGGGCCATTGGCAGTTCGAGCCATGGAAGCCGGAAAGCACTGCTTTGTGGATAAACCGGGTTTTTTGACGATGGATGATCTGGAAAAAATCCGGGATACGCGAAACAGGACAGGGAAAAAATATTACATCTATTTCGGAGAAAGGGTTCATGTAGAGGGCGCCGTTTGTACAGAGAAGCTGATCAGAAGCGGCGCAGTCGGAAGAGTGCTGAATGTCACCAATCTGGCTCCGCACCGGTTAAATCCGCCCTCGAGACCGGACTGGTTTTGGGATTGCAGTAAGAATGGGACGATTCTGATTGACATCGGAAGCCATCAGATTGAGCAGTTTCTCACTTACAGCGGGTCCAAAACCGCAAAAATCACCTGTGCCAGCATGAAGAACTTTTCCAATCCGGATCATCCGGGCTTCTTCGATTATGGTGACTGTATGCTGGAAGGCGATAGCGGCGCAAGCTGTTTCTTCAAAGTGGATTGGTTCACTCCGGACGGAATGGGCGCCTGGGGGGACGGGCGCACTTTTGTAACCGGAACAAAAGGATGCATTGAAATCAGAAAGTACATTGATGTCGGCAGAAGCACGGATGCAGACCATGTTTATTTTACCGATTCTGAGGGAGAGCATCTGATTGAAGCGCACGGGAAGTACGGCTTCCCCTATTTCGGAGCCATCATTTTAGACTGTATCAACAATACCGATCTTGCCATTGAACCCGAGAAGACACTCGAAGCGATGAGGCTCGCGATAGAAGCCTCAGAAACTGTATTAAGGAGGAGGTACCATGAAAGATAATCGAGTCGGATTTGGAGTTGTAGGGCTCGGACAAATATCCAAAACACATGCCAACGCCCTGAAAGGGCAGGAAGACTGCTATCTGGTAGGCGGCTTTCATAAGAATCCGGAAAAAGCAGATGCATGGGCTGCCGAGCATAACTGCCGGGCATTTTATTCCCTGGAAGAGATGCTTGCCGATCCTGAAATTGATGCGGTGAGTATTACAACACCATCGGGATACCATCTGGATCCTGCGCTTGCGGCGATCCGGGCAGGGAAGCATGTTCTCATTGAGAAACCGATGGAGATTACCGAAGAGCGGATCAATCTGCTCATTGAAGAAGCGAAAAAGAATCAGGTTCTATTGTGCGGCATTTTCCAGAGCCGCTTCCAGGACGCACCGCTGCTGATGAAGAAAGCGGTGGAAGAGGGGCGTTTCGGAACGATCACCCTCGCAGATGCACAGTTTAAGTGGTTCCGGACGCAGGAGTATTACGACAGCGGAGCGTGGCGCGGAACCTGGGCAGTAGATGGCGGCGGCGTGTTGATGAATCAGGGAATTCACGCCATCGACCTGTTGCTGTTCCTGATGGGAGATCCTGTCGAAGTCAGCGGCTATACAGCCACCCTTGCTCACGAACGGATTGAAGTGGAAGATGTTGCGGTCGCCACACTGCGCTTCCCAAATGGTGCGCTGGGAGTTATCGAGGGCACAACAGGAGCTTATCCGGGAAGCCTCAAACGAATTGAAATTTGCGGCTCAAAAGGCCAGGCCGTGCTGGAAGAAGACTCCATCACCAAATGGAAATTTGCCGAAGAGAGGCCGGAAGATGCCGAGATTCGGGCAAGATTTGCGGCTTCCACCTCTTTCGGAGGGGCAAACGACCCGAAAAACATCAGCCAGATTGGGCATACCCGTGAGTTTGCCGATTTTGCCAAAGCAATCAAGAACGGAACTTCCCCTTTCATCCCCGGAGAAGAAGCCTTGCGCTCCGTACATCTGATCCGGACCATCTATAAGAGTGCGGAAGCACGTGCCACCGTTACGTTCTGATGAGATACGGTTTTTGTACAGGCTTCGCCACGAATCCCCGTTTTACGATTGACAGCAGCCTTGAGGCTGCTGTCTCATCATGGGGATTTGATTATATTGAATATCCTCTGATGAGCCTTGTGGCTTTAACGGAAGAAGACTTTGCAGCGCTGCAAAAAAGAGCTGCTGGCCCGCACCTTGCGTGTGACAGCATGTGCAACCTCTTTCCCGGATCAGTCCCTGTTGTCGGCAATGCGGTTTCAGAGGAACAGATTCGCACGTATCTGGATATAGCATTTGAACGGGCTGCTGCTTTGAGCAGCAAAAAGATTATTTTTGGGAGCGCCGGAGCAAGGAAAAGAAACGGTTTGCCCCTTGAAAAAGCCAACCAGCAATTTCTTACCTGCCTTCACCTGCTGGAAGAATACTGCAGCCGATATCAGGTGGTTGTTCTTCTGGAAGCGATCCGCAGGGGAGAGGCCGATTATATCAATACGCTGGCAGAAGGGGCAGAGCTGGTTTACCGCGCGCGGGAGAAAGGCTGTGACCATATCGGCTTGATGGCAGATCTGTTTCATATGGAAAGCAACGGCGAACCTCTTTCCGATCTGGAACGTTATCTCCCCTTGATTCAGCATATCCATCTTTGTGAAATGGATCGAAAACTTCCCAAAGAGCAGTTTTCGCCTTATCTGCAGAAAGCAATTGAAATTCTTCGGGTGAAAGCTTATCATGAGACGGTTTCTTATGAGAGCGTTATGCCGGATAATAGAGCGGAAGCAACAAAAGCAGCTGAGCTGTTAAAGGCCGGTTTTTCAAATATCAAAATAGAATGACAGCAAGCGGCGGGAGAGAGTATGACACGGAGGACCGCCCAAAGGAAAGTTGACTGTGATCAAGACAATGACAATGAAGAAAAGACAATACAATGCAGGAATGGCAGGGTTTTTCCTGGGAGGGATCTGCGCCATATCCGCCGGGGTTCTTGTCAGTATCCTGCGGGATCAATATCAGCTGAGTTACGGCTTTTCCGGCACACTGGTATCCGCTATGAGCATCGGCAATATGATTGCGTTGCTGATTTCCGGAATTTTGCCGGGGAGCATCGGAGAAAAAGGAACAACGCTCCTCCTCTCAATCGGAGCATTCCTGGGTTATCTGCTGATGGCGCTTACGGGGAACCCGGTGCTCTTGCTTCTTGCTTTTTTGCTCGTCGGAGTCTCCAAGGGGTGTACCGCCAACAAGTGTACGCTTCTTGTCAGCAACAACACCTCGGATAAACAGCGCGCTTTAAGCCTTCTCAATGCCTGCTTCGCATTCGGAGCGCTGCTTTGCCCGTTTCTGATTTCTTTTCTGCAGAGGAAGAGCAGCACCATAGCAATGCTTGGCGTGAGCGCAACAGGGCTCCTTTTGTGGCTGGTGTTTCTGACAGCCGACCTACCCGGAAAACCGAAAACGCGAGGAGAAAAAAGCGGAGGTACGGACTTTTCCTTCCTGCACAACACGGCCTTCTGGATTCTGGCGCTGCTGCTGTTTTGCCAGAATGCCGCAGAGTACACGGTAAACGGATGGCTTGTCACCTATTACAAAAATGAGCAGATTCTCTCAGGCGCACTTGCAGCCTATACGGTGACTGTTCAATGGTCCTGCAATCTTTTTGCAAGGCTGCTGCTCGCATTTGTGCTGAAAGTGAAGAAGCCGTTTCAAGCCCTTTCCCTGATGGGCGTCGGAATCACGGTGATGTATGCCGTGCTGCTGCGGATGCATACAGCGCTTCCTGCTCTTATCGTTCTGGGGCTGTTCTCTTTTTCCATTGCCGGCGTCTATCCAATGACAATTGCCTGCGTTGGAGATATGACGAGTTCTGCCAGCCTTGGGTTTTTACTCTCCTTTGCGGGAATCGGCGGGATCATTTTCCCGTGGCTGGTTGGAATTATTGCAGATGGCACCGGGCTTCGCACGGGGATGATTGTGAACCTGATCCCCTGTGCCGGCGTGATTGTGTTGCCCCTGCTGATGATCAGGCATAACAGATCATCTGCTTTACATACTTGAAAGGGCAGAAGAATCCCTGCAACAGAATTCAAGTTCTCAGTAAATAAAGAATCAGAGCCATGTTTGACTCTGATTTTTTTATCCTATACAGTTTCTGCTTTTGGGAAGTATTCCGGGTATTTCTCCCTGATCTCACGGATATCAAGCTTGTAACGGCTTAAATGTTTTTGCATGAGCTGTTTGGCGGTTTCTTTGTCCCTTGCTTTGATCGCCCCGATCATCGCTTCATGCTCTTTGACGATTTTTTCGTCAGAGACAGAATAGAGAGCCATTTTCCTGGCACGGTCAAAATGAATGAGGATATTTTCCATCAGATCGTGAAGTTCAACGGTTTTGGCAATTTCATAAAACATTCTGTGGAGCTCATCGTCAAGCCGCATGACGTTTTCGCGCTGGTCATTTTCCAGAAAAAACCGCTGCAGACGCACATTCTGCTCCAATACAAGAATATCCGCTTCCGTTCTCTTTTCGCAGACAAGCTCAATAACGGCAGTTTCCATTACATAGCGCAGAAAGCGGGATTCTTCGATCAGATTGTCATCCACCAGTGTGACAATGCTTCTTTTCTGCGGGACGATTTCAACGATTTTCGCCTTGGAGAGGATAATCAGGGCTTCCCGCACGGGAGTTCGGGAGATGCCCATCGCTTCGGCAAGTTCATTTTCGCTGATCTGGCTGCCGGGAGCAAGCTCAAGATTGATGATGTTTTCTTTGATGACTCTGAGGGCATATTCACGGCCTGATTCCTTCGGGCTTTTTGCTGTTACCTTCATACAGATACCTCATTCTTTTCTTGTATGTTAGTATATAAAAAACGGGAAAGATCGTCAACCGGGAATTCTTGCGAAAACGGATCTGACAAAATGACAAAACACAGGAAGTGAGTTCTTCTCTTTGTCATAGAAATGAACCTGACGTCGCTTTTCACGACGCCAGGTCAGATGAGATTCAGAAGACAACAGTAATCTTCATATATTGCTCGGGGAACTGCTCCAGATCACGGACAGCCTGAGGAGCATCATCGATGGAGACGGTTTTGGTGACAAGTTTGCTCACATGGCTAACCAGATACAGCTTCTTCAAGGTGATTGTCTGGACCTCATAAAAACGCTGCCGGATGAAAGCGTTGATATGATCCTGACCGATCCCCCTTATGGCACGACAGATGCCCCATGGGATAGTGTGGTGCCGATTGATAAAATGTGGAGAGAGTATAACCGCATCATCAAAGCTAATGGTGCAATAGTGTTGTTTAGCCAGCTGCCTTTTGGCGTTGACCTGATCAATGGAAATCGTAAAAATTATCGATATGAAATAATCTGGGACAAGAAATTACCAGTTGGCTTTCTGAATGCCAATAGAATGCCATTAAGAGTACATGAGAATATACTTGTGTTTTACAAGAGGCTCCCAACGTACAACCCGCAAAAGGTTCCTGGGCGGCCATATGTACGACAGCACGGCAACCATTGCCATACCGAAATATATAATAATCTTTCAAGAACACCAACCGATAGTTACGACGGAATGCGATATCCTACGGATATTTTGACGATCACCGGCTGCATAACCTGGAGTTGCAGCATTGTCGCCGGCGAACCCTTTGGCAATCTGATCAACAAAACGTTTACTCTCACCCTCAAAGTCATTGTACAAGCCGCCCTTTTCCAGCATTTCGATGCTGTAATCGCAGCAGTTGAGGTCACGTGCGCCGTTTTCACAAGCGCGGCGTCTTGCAAAGCTATGGGAAAGAGAGAACTTTGTTGCACGGAAAATGACATCTGCTTCCATCATAGCTGCAGCAACCAGATCGGTAGGCTCTTCACCATGCATTTTACGGGTGGGCATCAGAATCAGGCTTTTGTTGGGAAATTCTTCTGCAGCATCCCAGAGAGCCATACCAATTTCCATACACTCTTCATCCGTAACAATGAGGATCTTTTCTTCGGGTTTGCAATTAGCGCAAAGTGTCAGAAGCCGTCTGCATGATTCATAAATTTTCTTCTCTGCCATTTTGTTCTCCTTTCGGCGATTAGTCCGCACATTGTTAAAATCATTGATATATTCTAATAAAACGTGAGAAATTTACACGTGTAAACTCCCAGGAAATAAAAAAGCATGAAGGAGGAAGTGCAGGTATTCTTCATGCTTTACTGCTATTGGAACCACTCTACACGAGAAGGAAATTGGGGGAACAACAATCTACACGTGTAACTATGAATTAAATATAAATCATTTCAGAAAGATTGTCAACTGAGAAAAACAGTTTCTACTATTTGCACAAAAAATGAGCAGTAAATTTGTGCATTTTAACGAATGCTAATCTTCACAGAGGTTCGCTTTTTTTACCCGCTTGACATCCGGTTTCCGTTCTGCAATAATGCAAGTACCTTATTTACAGGTGTTTAAATCTTTTATCATCAGGGTGGTAAGATATGGCAAAGGTCCTGGAAAAGGCAGAACAGACGGAACTGATGGACTGTCTGCTGGATATGGGGCAAATGCTTCTGGAATGTGGAGCGGAAATCAGCCGGGTGGAAGATACCCTTTCACGTATGGCAAAGGCCTACGGTTGTATACGGGTTGATGTGTTTGTGATTACATCCATTATCAGCCTAAGCCTGGAATTTCCAAGAGAAGAAGCCTTAACAGAGACAAGGAGAATCTATTCCAGTGGCGGAACGGATTATATTAGGTTGGAAAACCTGAATCATATCAGCCGGAGTTGCTGTATGGAACCGCCATCGGTGGCAGAATTGCGGGAGCGGTTGAAACAGACTTCCTCGGAAGAGAAGCCGTTTTTTATGTTTTTGCTGGGGAGTATTCTTGCTGCTGGAGCTTTTAGCGTGTTTTTCGGCGGTTCACTTTTGGATGGTCTGGCGGCAGCAATTTTCGCAATTGGAATCTGTTTCCTCCAGAATAGGTTGGGAGATACACAAATTACCCCCGCCGGCGGGAATCTGTTTTTGTCTTTTGTTACGGGATTGGCTGTCGGCATTGTGTGCCAGGTGATTCCGGGGCTGCATATGGATAAGATATTGATCGGGGATATTATGCTGATGATCCCGGGGCTTGCAATGACGAATGCAGTGCGGAATATGTTGGGAGGCAATACCATTTCTGGACTTGTGCGCTTAACGGAGAGCCTGATTTGGGCAGCAGCTTTGGCGGGTGGTTTTATGACAGCTATTCTGATTATCGATCTACTGTTGTGAGGAATTCATAATGAGAGGTACCATTGTTCAATTGACAGCGGCATTTCTGGGATCACTTGGGTTTTCTCTCCTATTCAGGCTTCATCGGAGGCATCTTTTACTGGCATCGATAGGCGGGATGTTGACCTGGGGAGTTTATTTACTCCTCTACCACATGTTGCCAGGTGATTTCCTCGCAAACCTGACAGCATCTGCGTTCGCAGTTACATTCGCTGAAATATCGGCACATTGGAGAAAGTGCCCCGCTACATTGTTTCTGGTGCCGGCCATTATTCCCCTTGTGCCCGGCAGCTCACTCTACTATACAATGAATTATGCAGTTCAAAACGATTTGGCTTCCGCTCGTATTTATGGCCATAAGACGTTGGTTGCTGCGCTTGCTATAGCTGCCGGTATCAGTTTTGTTACGGTCTTCCATGAACTGAGGACCAGAAAATAGAGGCCATTTTCGGCGTGAACCTGAAAATTTGTAAAGAGCCTGAAAAACGGAGGTAAACAATGCCAAATCAGAAAATAACCCGTGATGATGTTGCAAAACTTGCAGGAGTCTCTCCCGCTGTAGTATCCTATGTTATCAATGCAAGCAAAAACGTCAGTGAGGAGAAGAAAAAGGCTGTTTTGGCTGCAATCAAGGAGTTGCGGTATCAGCCTAATCTTCAGGCACGCAGCCTGAAAACGCGGCAGTCAATGCAGATTGCATTTGTGTGTGATAACCTGCGTAATGATTGGATGGAATTACCGGAAAAGATGCTGTTTGAGCGGGGGTATTATGTATCACACTGCTACAGCCGGGATGGGGATGATTTTATCCAAATGTTAATCAGCCGGCAGTTTGATGGTATTTTCATGATGTCAAACAGATACTCTACAGAGCAACTGCGGCAGATTTCCGATTCCGGTATTCCAATAGTATTATATAAAACAAGAGAGTACGGAGAACTTGGAGATAATGTAGCAGCTGTTGTACCTGATCTGTACAGCGGGGTGATGAAAAGTGTAAATTATCTTGTGATGCATGGGCATAAACGAATTGCCCTGCTGTTACCGATGCGCTATCGTTCTTCTGGTATAGACAGCAATGGTTACCGGGAACGAGCCTATGTCCAGGCGCTTCGTGATAATGGTCTGGAACCGGATGATGCCCTGATCTTTTCAAATACGGAGGCATCTGAGCATTTTCTCGCCTATCTCAGTGATATGATGATCGGAGAAAGCGCTGGTAAGCGGCCGACAGCTTTTCTTGCCGGTAATGATTATATGGCGGCAGAGGTTATGAAGAGCATGAAAACACTCGGACTGCGCATACCGGAAGATGTTGCCGTGATCGGAACAGACAATACCTATTTAACTACGATGCTCTCTCCTACTTTGACCAGTATCGACTTCTCAAAAGATGAATTTGCCAGAAAGCTTACCGATACCATGCTTGCCCTGATACGGGGTGAGCACTGTGAAGACACGTTTATACGTGTCGGGCTGGCAATCCGGGAGAGTGCATAATAGGCAAGAAAGAGGCTGCCGGGCTGGCAGCCTCTTTCTAGGAGAGAACAATGGCTCAGTTGCATTATGATTTCTTTCGGGCAATCGGATGCTCAACGAAGTAATTGAGCACCATAACCAGAAGCAGCACAGCGCCCCAGATCAGAGTGATGTAATAGCTGGAAATCTGCGGGAAACGGTTGATGCCGGCTTCCAGAAGAGAGAGAAGAATGATGGAAAGTACCACACCTGAAATCTTCCCTTTGCCGCCTGTCGGGCTTACGCCTCCAAGCACAACAATCAGGATGCACTGAAGGGTATAGACGCTGCCGTAGTCAGAGCGGGCAGAATTGTAGTTGGCGAGCATGATCATCCCGCCCAGAGCGGCAAGCATGCCGGAAAGAGCGTAGGTGAAGATTAAAAGCCGATCCACTTTTAATCCGGAAAATCGGGCAACTTTTTCGCTGGTACCCATTAAATAGAGCTTTTTCCCGTAACTGGTACGCGCGAGAAGAAACCAGACAAAGATGGCTGCTGCAATGAAGAATAGCAGTTGCACCGGAATCAATCCGGTGACGGTGCCGCGTTTGCCGGGAACAACTTTGAGAAGTTTCTGATTGATGGTGGAGGAGAAGGCTGTCGGGATATCGCTGACGGCTTTCCCATTTGTCACAACCAGCGCAATGCCGGTTAGCAGCTGGTTCACACCGAGCGTTGCAAGGATCGGAGGGATGTGGATTTTGGAGATCAGAAAGCCGTTCAGGGAGCCGGCAACAAAGCCGATACAAGCTGCAAATAGTAAAACCTCCGCAATCATCAACCCGGATATAGATGCCCCTCCTGCTGCACGGGAACGCATATAAAGGGCCATCAGGATGCTGGTCATGTTGGCAATGCCGACACTGGAAAGGTCGATACCCCCGGTGATCATACAGAGCATGGCACCGAGAGACATCAGACCAAATTCAGGGAATTTTCCTGCGATAGTCTGGAAGTTTGCTATGGCGTAGAATTTATCGAATTTTGTGAGCGCCATGAATACCAGCCAGAGGATCATCATGATCAGAAGCCGTGTGATATGCCGGTCCTTCCGGTAGAGTTTCTGCAAAGAATTCATCTCGAGCCCTCCTTCCGAAGCCGGCTATTTGCTCCGGGCTTGTTGGCGGTAGCCACACGCATGGCCGAAATACCGGTGCCGACGATGATCAGTGCGCCGACAAAGAAATCTTTCCACACAGTCGGAATACCGATCAAGATCATGGAGTTTTCTACTACAACGATCAAAGCTGTGCCGAGCATACAGCCCAGCAGAGTGCCGCTTCCGCCTACAACGGCTGTACCGCCAAGCACCACACCGGCGATAATGTTCATCTCCATGCCCAACATGTTGGTCGGGTGCATCTGCTGCATCATGCAGGTACGGCACATTCCTGCAAGAGCAGAGATCATACCGACGAATACAAACAGGAAGAATCTGGTGCGTTTGACATTAAAACCTGCACGGTGAGCGGAGATCGGGTTCCCGCCTACAGCATAAATACCGCGGCCAAACATGGTCTTATTCAGGATAAACCATGCGATCACCAGCACAACGACACAACAGATAAAAGTCATCGGCATCCGCGAGGTCAGGCCGGAATTGGCATTTTTGGCTACAAAGAGAGCCGATGTGCCGAAGTTGCGCATTCCTTGAGGAATGACGGCAAGTTGTTTAGAATTGAGGGTGCCCTGCATAAACCCTTTGAATACACTGGAGGTACCCAATGTAACAATCATGGCGGGTAATTCAAAATAGCCGATAAATAGTCCGTTGAGTGCGCCGAGCAATGCACCAATGGCAATTGCAACCAATAGAGGAAGGAGAGCTCCTCCCTCATAGTTCATATCCAGAAAGAGTTTGGTGGTTGCATAGGCGGAAAGAGAAGCCAATGCAGGAAATGACACATCAAACCCACCGGACACAATTACCATAAATTCGCCGATAGCGAAGATGCCGGGAACGACCATGGCACTGAGGATATCAACACTATTATTGGAAGTAAAAAACTGTCCGGAACGGATCTGGATCAACAAACAGAGAGCAATAAAGACCAAGCCAATATAAAATTCCACCCGTCCCGTTGTTTTACGAAGTGATTTCATAACGGATACCCCCCTTACATCATGTGATGAAGCACGGTCGCTTCATCAGTCACGGAAGGATCGAGATTAGCCACGATTTTTCCCGCCCGCATGACCAGAAGATCGGAGCAGTTCTCCAGAACTTCCGGCAAGTCATCGGAAATGATGATGACCGCCATACCCTGATTGGCAAGGCGCTGCAAAATAGTGTGAATATCATGCTTCGAGCCAATGTCCACACCGACGGTGGGGCCGTTCAGAATCAGCACGTCGGGTTTGCAGGCAAGCCATTTTGCCAGAACAATGCGCTGCTGGTTGCCGCCGGATAGAGTAGAGCAGGCATTGTCCGGGTTGGGAGTGGCAATTGCCAGCTCGCTGACCCATTTTTCAACCTCAGCCTGACGGCGCTTCCGGTCAACTACCCCGAGATTTGTAGACAGTTGATCAATTTCTGAGATGACGATATTCTCGGAAATCGGCTGAGGCAGAAACAGACCTTCACTTAACCGGTCTTCCGGTACAAGGCCGATTCCTGCGGCGATGGCATCTCTCGGACTGTGAATGCTGACGGGTTTCCCTTTCATGAGAATCTCCCCGCCGGTGGTCTTTCGTAATCCAAACAATGCAAGGGACAGCTCTGTGCGTCCAGAATCCAACAGACCGGTGATTCCCAGAATCTGACCCGGCTTCAAGTCAAAGGAGACATCTTCAAAAGCGCCGGGTACGGTTAGATTCTTCACCTCCAGCACAGGTTTTTCTGCCTCAAAGGAGGGTTTGAATTTCACGTTTTCAAATTCTCGCCCGGTCATATAATAGGTAAATTTCCGATCATCCAGGTCGCTGGTATTACCGGTGGCAATCAACTGGCCGGACCGGAAAATAGTAAATCGCTCGGATATTTCAAAGACTTCATTTAGTTTGTGGCTGACGAACAGAATCGCAATGCCCTGGGCTTTCAGCTTCAGGATGATATCAAACAGAGCCGCAACCTCTTTTTTGGTGAGCGCAGTGGTGGGCTCATCCATAATGATCAACTTGGCGTTGAACATCAGAGCACGGCAGATTGCCACCATTTGCTTCTCCGCAACCGTCAGTGTGCCGACCAGCCGATCAAGCTCCACATTGAAGTTTATTTTGGACAGAGCTTCCTCTGCAATCTGGCGCATTCGCTTTTTGTTGACCAGTTTGTGTCCGGCGGCGAGTTCGGTGTTAAAAGCCAGATTTTCCATAACAGAGAGGTTCGGGAAAATAGAGAAATCCTGATAGATGACCTGAATTCCCATCGCGATGGATTCTCGAGGGGTAATTGAAGTATATTTGCGTCCGTCAAATTCGATATAACCGGAATCAGGCTGATAGACACCCGAAATAACCTTGATTAAGGTAGATTTCCCGCAGCCGTTTTCTCCTGCCAGACAGTGAATCTCACCGGGCTTGATATCCAGTGAGACACCTTGCAGCGCCTTGACGCCGGTAAATGTCTTGACGATATCCACTGCTCTCAGCAAATATTCAGACATGGTTACTTCCTTCCTTTGAATGAAAGCGTTCGATTGTTCTGTGAAGAATGCAGCTGGCGGAAAGGCCAAAGCCTGTCCGCCAGCCTCTGCGTTTGGAATACTGCAGTATGGAAAACGGAATTAGAATCCGAAGGAGTCAACGTTCTCGGCAGTGATGGTAATCCAGCCCTGGCCTTCCAGAACGGTTTCGGAACCTTCTTTGAACTCAAGTGCCTGATAGCCTTCCACTCCGAGATCCAGAGGAGCAGAGATTTCTTCTTCATTCAGAACTTTCTGCGCAAGGGCGATCATTGCCTCGCCTGCCAATGCGGGATCCCACAGCGTGAGATACTGGACAGCGCCGGACTTCAGAAGCTCAGCGTTGTCACCAGGCATACCGGTACCTGCGGTGAACACTTTGCCGGAGAGGCCCAGTTCTTCAATGGCGCGAGCAACACCCGGTGCATCGAAGGAAGAGGTGCCCATGATGCCTTTCAGATCGGGATACTTCTTGAACAGCTCTTTTGCTACGTTGTAAGCGGTATCGCCGTTGTCGTGAGACTCAACACGCGGATCGCTCTCCAGAAGCGTCATGTTCGGATAGGCTTCAGTGGCGTGCTTTACACCGCCGTCTGCCCATTCGTTGTGAGAGCCATTGGTCAGGTCAGCGACCATTGTGGTGTAGATTCCCTCTTCACCCATGGCGGCGGCCAGGTTATCCATAATGAATGCGCCGTACAGTTCGTTGTTGAATGCTTCAATATCATAGTCCACATTCTTCAGCGCTGCACCTTCGTGAGCGATGACAACAATGCCTGCTTCACGGGCTGCCTTCAGAGCGGGCTCAATGGATTCAAGGTCGACAGGAACAACGCAAATTGCGTCAACGCCTTGTGCAACCAGATCCATTACCAGCTGATACTGGAGAGTCGGGTCAATTTCCGGAGTGCCCTTCTGGTAAATCGTGTCTTCCGGGTGCGCTGCGGCATACTCGTTAACACCTGTCTCCATACGAACAAACCAGGGGTTGGATGCATCTTTTGGTACGACGACGATTTCATACCCGTCCGCAAACGCGGCACTGCAGGAGAAGATCATCAGAGCTACCATGAGAAGTGCGATGAGTTTTTTCATTTTTGCTAACCTCCAAAAATGTAATTTATGTTTTCCCTCTTAAAAGGGCAAACGACTTGGGAAATAAGGAAGGGGAATTTGTCGGAAAAGATAATGAGAACCTCAATCGTCTCCGCGGAGCTGGAAGCGTAGATCATCCTTCTTATCCAGCGTAAGAGGATAATCGCCGAGATGTTTTACCTTGAAACCGTTTTTCTTATATTCCTCATAATCAAAGGCTTCCAGTTCATCGATGGCAAGTTTATGGAATTCATAGAAGTTGTGCCACCATTCATAGCCACTGCCGAGAGAGGCGTTGAGATAAGCATCTGCGATATCACAGCCCATCTGAGGAGCCACATAGAAGGCCCCCATTGCCAGCACATTTACCCCGTTTCCGGTGATGGCACGCAGAGCTGCAGGCACAGATTCCACCACGCCGGCGTGGACATGAGGGCATTTGCTTGCAGCAATATGAATGCCCATCCCTGTGCCGCAGAAGACCAATGCCCGTTCAAATTCGCCTTCTGAAATCATGGCACCGACGCGAAGGCCGATGCGGTGGAACATGTTTTCGGTATCATCAACGTTGGGATCAGTCACCCCTACATCGGTAATCGTCCATCCTTTGGCACGGAGATGTGCACAGACGGCTTCTTTCAAGGGATAGCCGGCGAAATCGGCACCGACAAGCAGCTGTTTGTCTTTTATCATTTTCATAGCAACAACACTCCTCCTGTTAATTTAGCATAATTTTTTAGGTTTTTTGATGTTTTGAGTGTAGCAGAAATTGTGAGAAATGTCAATATGAATTTCCCGTTTCGGCTGATATGGTGAATGGTATGATGCAGCAGCTCATTTCACAAAATCTGCCTTATGAATGACTTTTTGGAGGGTTTTATTGAGAAAAAACCAAATCTTCGTCAAGAGCTAACAGATCAACTGCGGTAATGGTTGGTTTTTCTTTGCTTTTTACAGATTCCTCACAAATTATCAGGAAAAAAGGAGTATAATGCACGCCAATTCAACACAAAAGGAGCTGATTTTGTGTATTACTATCCAAGATTTTACGGTACCCCGGATGTGTGGTATTTTGCTTTGCTTGCTGCAATAGTGCTGTCAATGGCAGCATCCTGGCATGTAAAAAGTGTCTATCAGAAATATCAAAAGGATCGCAATATGCGCGGCCTTACAGGCGCACAGGCTGCAAATGAAATCCTGCATCGGAACGGTATTTACAATGTTCCGGTTCGGGAGATTGCAGGGGCTTCCCTGACCGATTATTATGACCCGAAGAGCAATGCAATCAGCCTTTCGTCGGATGTCTATCATGGAACATCTGCGGTTGCAGTAGGCGTGGCATGCCATGAAGCCGGGCATGCTTTGCAATATGCCAATGAATATGCACCGGCTAAAATCCGCATGGCGATCATTCCGGTAACAAATATCGGTTCAAAGCTTGCGTTCCCCCTTATTCTGGCAGGGCTGCTTCTTTCCCGTTTAAGCCCTTATCTGTATCAGCTGGTGTATCTTGGGATTATCGGGTTTGCCCTCTGTACGCTCTTCCAGCTCCTTACCTTGCCGACGGAGTTTGACGCCAGCCGAAGAGCAATGGATAATATCCGCTCTTTTGATCTCCTGCAGGAGGAAGAAGCAGACAAAGCCGAAAAAGTACTGCGCGCCGCCGCAATGACGTATGTAGCGGCTTTGGCAGTATCCGCGTTACAGCTTCTGCGCTTTCTGGCGCTCTATGGCGGCGGAAGAAGGAGACAGTAATAAGTGGAAGCGATTGAATACCGGCATGAATGGAAACATGAACTGAACTATCTGGATCTGTTGACGATTCGGCAGCGGCTGCGGGCAGTGATGCAGCCGGACCCGCATGCAAAGGACGGCAAGTATCTGATCCGCAGCCTCTATTTCGACAGTCCGGAGGACAAAGCTCTGCGGGAGAAGATCGATGGCGTCAACATGCGGGAGAAGTTC
>JAFUGY010000128.1 GCA_017469115.1 Oscillospiraceae bacterium | reverse complement strand
TGCGAATTCTGCCGGTGTGTAAACAGGGATAGATGCTGTTTTGAAATGCTCAACATTTCTTGTAACAATGCAGTAAAGCCCTGCACGTGTGGCTGTTTCTATCATGATTGCATCTTCGTAGTCATGATTGTCAATTGCAATGGCTCTCTGACAATCAATACCAAGCGTGTCGACCAACTCAAAAAGAGCATAAAGCTTGGTCATAACCTGTCTCGCTTTAAGATCGACGTTTTCCTGACCGACAAACTGCTTTCGGGAGAAAAAATGGAGATCCGCAGCTTCTTTAGCTGTGATACAGCCGGTAATCTGCTTGTTGGCTGCAGCATAGAAGATTTTCTGCCCATCTGAAAACCATGGTTCACGGCGCTGAAGGACATCAACGATTACATTCGTATCCAACAGCGCTTTCATTCTTCATCAGTCCTCTCTGCAAGGGCTTCCTCAAGTGTTGTGGTCTGAGGAAGAATACCGAAAAGAGATTCTGCAATTTCAACCCGGTTTTGGAATGGATTCGTGAGCTTGGCGACAACCTTACCATACTGTGTAATGAAGATATCTTCAGTTGCGGCGAGAACAAGATACTTACCAAGATTTGATTTGAGTTCTGTTGCAGTGATTGACATGGAATCTTCCCTCCTTCCTGATAGCAAGTATAATATAAACGCCCGATATTGTCAAGAAAATCGAACGAACTATAAATTTAAATCGAACGGAAAATGGAGAGACAGGAAAACATCTTGAAGATCTGCAGGTGTTTTTGTATAATACGGGCAGGCTGCCCTTAGATGCAAAGAAAAGCAGACAGTCATCTTTTCTGGGAGGAAATAGCAATGCTTGTCAATCTGGTTGAAATCCTGAAATTGGCGGAAGAAAGAAAATGTGCAATCGGCGCTTTTAATACCCCAAATCTGGAATGCGTGAATGCAGTCATCGCTGCCGCAGAGAAACTGAACGTTCCGGTTATTCTGATGCATGCGCAGATCCATGAATCTGCTTCCGGGCTGGAGCAGATCGGCCCTGTGCTGGTGCAGGCAGCAAAAACAGCAAAAGTTCCTGTCTGTGCGCATCTGGATCACTGTGAAGATTTGGATTATATCAAAAGAGGACTGGCACTCGGGTTTACGGGCGTGATGTATGACGGCAGCACACTGCCTTTTGAAGAAAACCTTGAAAACACAAAAAAAGTTGTCTCTCTGGTGAAAGGAGAAAACTGCGGAGTGGAAGCGGAACTCGGAGCGATGCCTCCTCGTGAAGGAGGAGAAAATGCCCCGGGGCCGGTCTACACGGAACCAGACGAGGCAGTGCTTTTCTGCAGAGAAACAGGAATAGATGCTCTTGCGCCAAGCTTTGGCACTGCCCACGGCATTTATAAGTCCAAGCCTGTTCTGGATCTGGAGCGGGTCAGGATCATTGCAGAAAAGACAAAGCTGCCTCTTGTCATGCATGGAGGCAGCGGTGTCTCTCCGGAAGACTATCGGGTTGGCATCTCCAACGGTCTTCGAAAGATCAATTATTACAGTTATATGTCCAAAGCGGGCACAAAAGCAGTGAAAGAACTACTGGAAAAACAGGATGTTACCTATTTCCACGATCTGGCCCTCGCGGCGGAAAAAGCCATGGAGGCAAACGCCGAAAGTGCCATGCGCATTTTTTACGGACTCTGAAGTCTTTTGCGGGTCTTTCTATTTCGTTTGCCTGACAGAGATGGTTATGTAAGCGGAATCTCAACTTGTTCAGCCAGTTCTTTCAGGCGTTCTTCGATTTGCTCGGCAATGTCTTTCTTCATGCGCTCATTTAAAGCGGAAAGTTCACTGCTGTCGGCATTGTCCAGTATCTTTTCGTAGTTTGCCAATATCCGGTTGCGGATTGCCTGCATACGCCGGTCGGAAATCTCTCTGCTGTTTGCCGGACGGATTTTCGGCAGCAGATGGAATTTCTGCTTTTGCTCATCCGGAGCGGTTTCTTCCGAAGAAAGGAGCCGCCCGAGTTTACTGTGTTTCAGCGCTCCGGTCAGCCCTTCCCGGGGTAGTTCTATCTGGGGCAGGATATTGGAAAGCGCAATTTTTCGAATGCCGATCGGCAGATCTGCATTCATCAGTTTTTCATCGATTGCTTTCTTTCCCATGACGTGGCTCAAAACCAGTACGAGAAAAGAGAGGATGAATCCGATCAGCATCCCAACCGGCCCTTCACTGATCAGCACGACGCCACTCCCGCCGCAGAGCATGGCCACAAGAATAGAAATGATGGATTCCACAAAGACAGCGGTCCACGTGAGAGAATCCCCCGAGAGGATATCCATTGCATCAATCTTCTCCAGAATGGAAAAATCACTTGCCGTCAGCCGGGAGGAAATGCCGAGTGACCGATCCGGAACGTGATAACGTCTGCAGATTTCCGAGGTATACTGCTCCAATTCATCGGAGATTTGAAGGAGCCATTCCGAAACGGGTTGATACAGGCAGCTTTTGGCGTTTTCCGAATAGAGATAAACCCGGATTTTATCCTGGAGAACGGTTTCCATATCACTGAGCCGTTTGATTTTTCCGCTTTGCCAGTCCAAAAGGACGGGTTTCACTGCATGTTCCAGAAGCGGATCGATCAGATGTTCCAGAGAGGTTCTGTAAAGCTCCGTTAAATGACGGGAGACGATTTCCTCTACCGTATTGGATGCGATAAGCTGGTCAACATCAGCGCGGAAGTGCAGCAGCTCATCATCAATTTTGCCGCACCAGGCAAGACCTCTTGCTACACTGAACTCCGGTTCCTGATCCACATAGAGAACGGCTTCCGGGAAAATTTCCTCACACCAGGTCCGAATGCAATCCATCCGCGATACGCCGCCTGTCAGGAAAAGCAGTTCTGGCAGAACATCTCCGATGCTCTCCCGCACCTGCTGCAATCCGTTGCAGAATTCTTCATGAAAGGATTTTCCGCCAAGCTGTGAGCATGGTTTTTCCGTCAAACGCTGTGAAACATTCTCGTCAAGAAAGAGATCCAGAAGCAGCGGCTCATCATAGGTGAGCAGCAGAGCCTCACTGCACTCCTCCGGGATTCGTTCTTCCTGAGGAAGCGAGTAGTACTTTTCTTTCAGTCGCCGTGCATGCAGTTCACATTCGACGCGCCAGCTCTCGCTTTCCCGAAATACGTTTCGGATAGCGTCCCTGTTTGGTGAAGCGTCTACACAGGCGTCCAGCAGCACTTCGTCCATAATTCCTCCGCCGAGGGCGACCTCTCCGCCTGTGCGGATTTCTGTTTCCCGCCCCTTCAGGATATAGGCAAAATCCGTGGTGGAAGAACCGATGTCGATTACCAGAACCGAATGGGATCGCAAATCGACGTAATCCTGTACCGCGTTTGACTGGATAGCACCCACCATTACCGCGCGCGATTCGGAAACAACCTTCGGAGAAGGAAATCCCAATGTCTCAAAGATCCTTTGATAGCGCATTCTCGCCTCAGAATCCCACCCGGCCGGGCAGCCGATATAGACAATGTTGCTTTTCTCTCCGCCGGTAAGGGCTCCGCTCTCTCGTAAAGATTCGAAAACCCGTGCAGAAAAATCGCGGACGAGGGCAGCACTGTCAGAGCCGGTATCCAAAAAACGGCGCTTAAAACGTGCGGCACTGCGGACGGCAGAGGAGGCAGATCGTGCTGCAGCATCTCCGATCCGAACTTCGCCGTTTTTCATAACAGCCCATACGGTGATGGTAACTTTATTCCCTTCTACACGGACGATCTCCGGATAACCGCGTGCTGCGGTCCCGGTTCGGGCAACGGCGCTTTCACCGTCACCGAGATCAAATCCCCAATATTGCATCATTTCTTCTCCGTTTCTCTTATTTCACGGTTCTGTGTCAGTCGCTTTTCCTGGCAAAAGAAGGGTTTCTCCGTCCAGAAGAGCAGGCCGCAGAGTGGCTGCACCTTTCCTGGAGGGTAATATTTCAAACAGTTCGGCATTTTCTGCATTATATTCTCTGAGCTCAATCCCCAGATGGCGGAGATAGAGCTTTATTTTTTGCAATTGACGAAGAGAAAAATCACCGTTTCCGGAATAAAGTCCTTCCAGGAGAGCGCCGAACAACTGCAGTTCTTCTTCTGATAGCTTTGCTTTTTCTGCCTTACAGGAAAGAGACTGTGCTTCCTGCAAACGGGCATCTTCAGCCTCGCAGAAGGTTTCTATTTTTCTGTCCATTGTTGCAGAAGCTTTTTTTAAGGTTCTCCAAACGGTATCGGCATCAAGTCTCGACTGGACGCGGACTTCCCGTTCACCAAACCAGAGCCTTCCGGAGAGAAAAGCAAGGAGCACAGCCATTACCAGAAGGATGCACCCGAACAGAAGGGAGAGCTTTTGTACAATCAGCAGCAGAGATGCCAGACAACAGATTACGGAACAGAGAAGAGCGATTACTGCACCGGTCTGAAGCGGGCGTTTGGATATTTCTTTTTCGGCAGTGCCGGCCAGAAGAAACCCGAGAGAGTCCTGCATTGTCGCGGTCAGACAATCCGCAAGGTTCTGCTGCACCCAGTTTCCGCCGTTTGCGGCATTATACCGCAATAGAATCTGTGACATGGTTTCATTCAGTCTGGCAACACTTTGTGTTTTGCTTTTATCAACGGTTGTATCTGCACGAATCTCTCCGCGTATTTTTTCTTCCTCTGCGGTCAGCAGACGTTCCATTGTAACGGATTCCAATTGTATCACCACCAAACACTGATTACATTATATTATAAGGAAAGGGAAAGAGCGATAAATTTACTGGCTCATAAAATCATCATACCATATTTCTCTTTCTTTTTCTATAGGAAAGAAAAACCTTGCGGATGAATCGACTAAAATCGTCGGAAAAAACCGAAAAAATTTTTTACTTTTCTGACAAAAACTGCTTGACTTCCGTAATGTCTTCTGGTAATATATACAAGCTTGCGCGGAGAGCGTGAGCTATGCGATGAAGCGGGAGATTGCTCGTGAAAGCGAGGTAACTTTCGTGGAGTATGTCCGGTGTCCTGCCAGTCAGGGCACGCAATCGGGCGGCTGGGGTCTTTCATAATAGCATGCGTATATCGCAGGGCAGAGGATGACCGGCCATAAGTGCCGGTTTGTTTTTTAGACCTGGTCTGATACGCACGGATGTGTGTATGAAATTTGCCCCATCCGTACGCAGAAAAATAACGTACGAAGAAAAAGGAGAAACAAAAACATGGCTAACACCACAGGCAAAAACATGATTCGTATTCGCCTCAAGGCTTACGATCATCAGCTGATTGACAAGGCAGCAGAAACAATTGTTGAAGCAGCAAAACGCACTGACGCAAAAGTTTCCGGTCCTATTCCTCTTCCCACGAAGACGGAGATCGTCACCATCCTTCGCGCTGTTCACAAATATAAAGACAGCCGTGAACAGTTTGAGCGCCGCACTCACAAGCGCCTGATCGACATTATGAGCCCCACTCAGAAGACGGTCGAAGCACTGATGAACCTCGAAGTTCCTGCAGGCGTTGAGATCGAGATTAAGCTCTGATCTGTCTACCTTATTTTAATTTGTTTTGACCCTTTTTCCGCAGCTTGCGTATGCGGAAGGGTTAAGTTGCCAGCCTCCGGCCGTTTCCCAATGACGAGCCATGCTAGGTAACCAATAACCGATAGGAGGAAATAGAATGAAGAAAGCCATCATTGGCAAAAAAGTCGGCATGACTCAGATTTTTGACGAAGCCGGCAAGGTCATTCCTGTGACTGTTATTGAAGCAGGCCCCTGCGTGGTCACTGCTAAGATGACGGAAGAGAAGGAAGGCTACAAAGCGGTTCAGCTCGGTTACGAAGAAGTAGCCGAAAAGAAACTCTCCAAGCCTGAACAGGGCCACCTCAAAAAGGCTGGCACAGGCATGCTCAAGCACCTCAAAGAGTTCCGCCTCGAAGAGACCGACAAGTTTGAAGTCGGTGATGTCGTCAAGGCAGACATTTTTGCAGAGGGCGAAAAGGTTGATGTAACCGGTACGAGCAAAGGTCACGGCTATGCAGGCGTCATCAAGCGCTTCGGCCAGGGCCGTACTCCTACCAGCCACGGCGGTGGCCCGGTTCATCGTCATGCAGGTTCCATGGGCTCCAGCACGGATCCTTCCCGTATTTTCCCGGGCAAGAAGCAGGCTGGCCACATGGGTGTTGATCAGGTCACGGTTCAGAATCTGGACATCGTGAAGGTCGATGCAGAGCTTAACCTTATTGCGATCCGCGGTGCCGTTCCTGGCCCCAAGGGCAGCATCGTCTACATCAAAAACACTGTCAAAGCTCAGCCGGTCAAGAAAGGCGAGGCGGCAGGTATCTCCCTCAACCCGCAGAAGGCTTCCGCACGTGTCAACCCGCAGAAGGCTTCCGCACGTACAAAGTAAGGAAAGGAGAGCAGCATAAATGCCTAAAGCAAAAGTTTTCAACATGGCAGGAAAAGAGATCGGCGAGATCGAGCTCTCCGAAGCCATCTTCGGCATTGAGCCGAACCAGAGCGTTCTCCATGATTCCGTTAAGAATCACCTGGCAAATTGCCGTCAGGGAACGCAGAGTGCTCTTACCAAGGGCGAAGTTGATTTTACAACGAAAAAGCCTTGGCGTCAGAAGGGCACAGGCCGTGCACGTGCCGGTTATGCCGGCGCACCGGAGTGGACGCACGGCGGCGTAGCATTCGCCCCGAAGCCCCGCGACTATAGCTACACACTCAATAAAAAGGTAAAGCGCCTTGCAATGAAGTCTGCTCTGTCTGCAAAAGCTGCGGAGAATGAAATCGTTGTTGTAGATGGTCTGAAGGTCGACGAGATCAAGACCAAGGCGTTCAAAGAGTTCCTGACAAAGATGGGCATCAACGGTAAAGCTCTTGTTGTGACCGAGGCGGTCGATGAAAAAGTCGTAAAGTCCGCACGCAATATTGCCGGTGTGGCAACTACGATTGCAACGATCCTCAGCCCCTACATGATCCTTACGAACGGCGTCATGGTGATCGACAAGGCTGCACTTGCCAAAATTGAGGAGGTGTTCGCCTAATGAGAACAGCATACGACGTAGTTATTCGCCCGATCATTACCGAACAGTCAATGGAAGACCTGGACATCAAAAAGTACGCTTTTGAAGTCGTAAAAGATGCCAACAAGATCGAGATCAAAAAGGCAATCGAAGAGATTTTTGATGTCAAAGTGATCAAAGTCACCACGGAGCATGTCAGAGGCAAGGAGAAGCGTCAGGGCGCATATCCTTCCGGAAAGACGGCTTCCTGGAAAAAGGCTATTGTAAAACTCAGCGCAGATTCCAAGAACATTGAGCTGTTCGAAGGCATGGCATAAGGAGGAATGAAGAATGTCTATTAAAACCTACAGACCGACTACTCCTGCCAGAAGAGGAATGACAGTTTCCGGCTTTGATGGTATTGAAAAGCATGCAAAGCCTGAAAAGAGCCTCCTCGAGGTTCTGAAGAAGCACTCCGGCCGCAACAGCTATGGCCGCATCACCGTTCGTCATCAGGGCGGCGGCAATCGCCGGAAATACCGTGTGATTGATTTTAAGCGCAACAAGATTGACATGCCTGCAAAGGTTCTTCGTCTTGAATACGACCCGAACCGCAGCGCATTTATCGCACTCTGCCAGTATGAAGACGGCGAGCTTCGCTACATCCTGGCTCCTGTCGGCCTCGCTGCCGGTGACACGGTTGTGTCCGGCGCTTCGGCCGATATCAAAGCCGGTAATGCTCTTCCGCTGAATAACATTCCTGTCGGTACGGTTATTCACAACATTGAGCTCTATCCCGGAAAAGGCGCACAGCTTGTTCGTTCCGCTGGTGTGGCAGCTCAGCTGATGGCCAAAGAGAACGGCATGGCAACAGTCCGTCTCCCGTCCGGTGAAATGCGTAAAGTCCGTATTGACTGCATGGCTACAATCGGCCAGGTCGGCAATATCGATTATGCAAACATTCACCTCGGCAAAGCAGGCCGTAAACGCCACATGGGCATCCGCCCGACGGTTCGCGGCTCTGTTATGAACCCGGTTGACCACCCCCACGGCGGTGGTGAAGGCAAGTCTCCTGTCGGCCGTCCCGGCCCTGTAACTCCTTGGGGCAAGCCTGCACTTGGTTACAAGACCCGCAAGACGAAGAATCGTACGGATAAATTCATCGTCAAGCGCCGTAACGCGAAGTAAGGAGGGAATGTAAATGAGCAGAAGTATTAAAAAAGGCCCCTTCGCAGCACCTGAGCTTCTGAAGAGAGTCGATGAAATGAATAAGACCGGCAACAAGCAGGTCATTAAAACATGGTCTCGCGCATCTACCATTTTCCCGTCCTTTGTTGGGCACACCATCGCCGTTCATGATGGACGTCGCCATGTTCCTGTATATGTCACAGAAGATATGGTTGGTCACAAGCTCGGTGAGTTTGCTCCGACACGTACATTCCGCGGCCATTCCGGCGGTAAGACCGCGAAGTGAGGAGGATTCAGATGGACGAAAAAAAGATCGCTTATGCAGAGCATAAATATGCCCGCATTTCTCCCCGCAAAGTTGAAATTATCTGCAATATGATTCGCGGAAAAGACGCCAATGTTGCACTTGCTATGATGGAGAACACTCCGAAAGCCGGTTGCGAACTGATGGTGAAAGTTCTGAAGAGCGCCATGGCGAACGCAGAGAATAACTTTGAAATGGATCCTGAGAAGCTTTATGTTTGCACCACTTATGCAGGTGCAGGCCCCATCCTCAAGAGAGGCAGACCCAGAGCTCAGGGCCGTATGTACCGTATCAACAAACGTACCAGCCACATCTACATTGCCGTGGCTGAGAGAGAATAAGGAAAGGAGGCAGAATTATGGGTCAGAAGGTAAACCCGCATGGATTGCGTGTCGGCGTTATTAAGGACTGGGATTCCAGATGGTACGCAAGAGAAGATAAGGTCGGCGATCTGATCGTTGAAGATCACAAGATCCGCACTTATTTGAAGAAGGCTCTCTATTCCGCCGGTGTTCCTACTATCGAGATCGAGCGCGACTCTGCTAAGGTTCGCATCTATATTCACTGCTCCAGACCCGGTGTTGTCATCGGCAAGGGCGGCGAAGAGATCACGAAGCTTGAGGCTCAGGTCGGCAAGATGATCGGCAAGGATGTCAAGATCTCTATCGTTGAGGTTCGCACCCCCGATACCAATGCACAGCTTGTTGCAGAGAACATCGCACAGCAGCTTGAAAAGCGTATCGGCTTCCGCCGCGCTATGAAGAACGCGATGGGACGCGCGATGAGAATGGGCGCACGCGGCATTAAGATTAAATGCGGCGGACGTCTGGGCGGTGCTGAAATCGCTCGCAGCGAGACTTATCACGAAGGAACAATTCCTCTTCAGACGATCCGTGCTGATATCGACTACGGTTTTGCGGAAGCAGACACCACTTACGGTCGTATCGGTATTAAAGTTTGGATCTACAAAGGTGAAGTACTCTCCCAGACACTCCGCACTACTCCGCGGACGATGGATCTGAGCAAGCCGCAGGGCGAACGCCGCCGCAGAGACGATCGTCGTCAGGGCGGTGACAGACGTCAGGGCGGATACAACCGCGATAACAATCGCCAGGGCGGTTACAATCGTGATAACAACCGCGATAACCGCGGACAGGGTGGCTACGGAAACAGACCTGCATTCCAGAACGGTGAACGTCGCGCACCCCGTGCAGCAGCTCCTGCACAGGAAGGAGGCAAAGACTAATGTTAATGCCTAAAAGAGTAAAGTACCGCAGAGTACAGCGCGGCCGCATGAAGGGCAAAGCTACCCGCGGCAATGTTGTCACTTATGGTGAGTTCGGCCTTCAGGCTGCAGAACCCGGCTGGATCACTTCCAACCAGATTGAAGCGGCCCGTATCGCAATGACTCGTTACACCAAGCGCGGTGGTCAGGTTTGGATCAAGATCTTCCCTGACAAGCCCGTAACTGCGAAGCCCGCTGAGACCCGTATGGGTTCCGGTAAAGGTTCTCCGGAGTACTGGGTATCTGTTGTAAAGCCCGGCAGAGTTATGTTTGAGATCGCAGGTGTTCCCGAAGAAACAGCCCGCGAAGCTCTTCGTCTCGCCAGCCATAAGCTTCCGATCAAGACCAAGATTCTTGCAAAGGAAGCTGCAGAAGGAGAGGGTGAATAAGATGAAGGCAAACGAAATTCGCAACATGTCCGTTGCTGAGCTCGAAAGCAAGCTCATTGACCTCAAGAAGGACCTGTTCATGCTTCGTATGCAGCATGCTACCAACCATCTTGATAACCCCACCAAAATATCCGCTACCCGTCGTGATATTGCTCGCGTGAAGACAGTTCTCCGCGAGAAGCAGAACTGAGGAGGTAAGGTAAAATGGAAGAAAAAAGAAATACTTTCCGCAAGGTTCGCACGGGTAAAGTTGTCAGCGACAAGATGGACAAAACCGTCGTTGTGATTGTTGAAGACCATGTCGCACACAAGACTTACAAGAAGATCATCGGAAGAACGTACCGCCTGAAAGCTCATGATGAAAACAATGAGTGCCATGTAGGAGATATCGTTCGCGTGATGGAGACCCGGCCGCTTTCCAAGGATAAGAGATGGCGTGTGGTTGAAATCGTAGAGAAAGCTAAGTAAGGAGGCGCCGTTTTATGATACAGGAAGAAACCTATCTGAAAGTTGCAGATAATACCGGCGCAAAAGAACTGAAGACCATCCGCATTCTCGGCGGTTCCGGCCGCAAGTACGGAAGCATCGGCGATGTAGTAATTTGCTCTGTTCGCAAAGCTGCTCCCGGCGGTCAGGTCAAGAAGGGCGATGTTGTTCGTGCGGTTATCGTTCGTACCGTAAAGCCAGTGCGTCGTGCAGACGGAACATATGTTCGCTTTGATGAAAATGCGGCTGTTCTCATCAACACCGGTGATAAGAATCCCCGCGGGACCCGTATCTTTGGGCCTGTTGCCCGTGAGCTTCGTGATAAGGAATATATGAAGATCCTGTCCCTTGCTCCGGAAGTGATCTGAGGAGGTACCGGAATGAATATTAAAAAAGACGATAAAGTCGTAGTTCTGTCCGGTAAGGACAAGGGGAAACAGGGAAAGGTCCTGGTTGCTGAGCCGAAAACCGGTAAAGTGATCGTCGAAGGCGTTAATGTTGCTACCAAGCATAAGAAGCCGACCAAGCAGGGTGAAGACGGCGGTATCATCAAGGTTGAGACCCCGATTTATGTCAGCAAGGTACAGCTTGTATGCCCCAAGTGCGGCAAAGCTACGCGTGTCGGACACAAAGTAGGCGAGGGCAAGAAGGTCCGCGTCTGCAAGAAGTGCGGCGCAGAAGTTTGAGAAAGGAGATAACGATCTATGACTACCATGAAGAAAAAGTATGTTGAAGAAGTTGCTCCTGCTCTCATGAAGAAGTTCCAGTATAAGTCGGTCATGCAGATCCCACGCATCGACAAGATTGTTGTTTCTGTCGGCTGCGGTGACTGCAAAGACAATGCGAAGGCTCTTGAAGCTGTGATTAAAGACATCTCTGCCATCACCGGACAGCATGCAGTTGCCACGGTTGCAAAGAAGTCTGTAGCTAACTTCAAACTTCGTGAAGGCATGAAGGTTGGCGTAAAGGTTACCCTTCGCGCAGACCGTATGTGGGAATTTCTTGATCGCCTTTTCAACATTGCACTTCCCCGTGTACGTGACTTCCGCGGTATTTCCGCAGATGCTTTTGACGGACGCGGCAACTACAGCCTCGGCCTGAAAGAGCAGATCATCTTCCCGGAAATCGAGTACGACAAGATTGAGAAGCTGCGCGGCATGAACATTGCGATTACCACGACAGCACAGACTGACGAAGAAGCACGTGAGCTGCTCAAGCTCCTCGGTGCTCCGTTCATGAGCTGAGGAAGGAGATAGTTATGGCAAAGAAATCAATGATTCTCAAGCAGCAGGCACCTGCTAAGTTCTCCACCCGTAGATATAATCGCTGCAAGATCTGCGGACGGCCTCATGCTTATCTCCGCAATTACGGCATCTGCCGTATCTGCTTCCGTGAGCTCGCTTATAAGGGTCAGATTCCCGGCGTGCGCAAGGCAAGCTTCTAAGGAATGACGAATGACGAATGTGAAGTGACGGAAAGCCGATTTTAACCGGCCTTCCTCACAGAGCATTCGGAATTCTTTATTCATACCCGCTGGCGAAAGGCCGCGGTCAATCAAGTATTGACGCGGAACCTCGTCACTGAAACTGCCTAAATGGGCAGTAACTCTAAATAAGGAGAAGAAAGAATGCAAATCACAGATCCTATTGCCGACATGCTCACCCGTATCCGGAATGCCGGCAGCGCAAAACACGAATCCGTCGATGTCCCGGCGTCCAAGATGAAGAAGGCAATCGCTGAGATCCTCCTTGAGGAAGGATACATCAAGAATTACCAGATCATCGATGACGGCACACAGGGCATCATCCGCATCACCCTGAAGTACCTCCCCGGGAAAGAGAAAGCAATCCAGGGCCTCCGCCGCGTCAGCAAACCCGGCCTTCGCGTTTATGCAGGCGCCGATGAGCTTCCCCGCGTTCTGAAGGGACTCGGAATTGCGATCGTCTCTACCTCCAAGGGCGTTATGACTGACAAGAAAGCCCGCAAACTCAATGTTGGCGGAGAAGTTCTTGCATTCGTTTGGTAAGGAGGAAGAGAAATGTCAAGAATTGGTCTTAAGGCTATTACGATCCCGGCCGGGGTCGAAGTCAGTGTCAACGAAAACAATCACATCGTGGTAAAGGGACCGAAAGGAACGCTTGAGCGTACCCTGATCCCCCAGATGAAGGTTGAAATCGACAATGGCGTCATCCATGTTTCCCGTCCTGACGACACAAAAGAGAACAAGTCCTATCACGGCCTGACCAGAACACTGATCGACAACATGGTCATCGGTGTTACACACGGCTTTGAGAAGAAGCTGGAGATCAACGGTGTCGGTTATCGTGCATCCAAGGAAGACAAGAAGCTTGTTATGAACCTGGGTTATTCCCATCCGGTTGTTGTGCCCGAGACGGAAGATATCCAGATCGATGTTCCGGATGCAAACCACATTGTGATCAAGGGAATCGACAAACAGAAGGTTGGCCAGTTTGCAGCAGAAGTTCGTGGCAAGAGACCTCCGGAACCCTACAAGGGCAAAGGAATCAAGTATGACTACGAAACCATTCGCCGCAAAGAAGGCAAGACCGGTGCCAAGTAAACGGAGGATCGCCTGAATGATTAAAAGACCTGATACAAAAGGACAGCGCGTAAAGCGCCATAACAGAGTACGCGGAAAGATCTCCGGCACCGCTGAGAGACCCCGTCTCTGTGTTTTCCGCAGTGAGAACCATATTTATGCCCAGGTAATCGACGACGTAGCAGGCAATACACTTGTTTCCGCTTCTTCCGTCGAGAAGGGCTTTGAGGGCCTCGGAAGTAATTGCGAAGCGGCGAAGAAAGTCGGCGCAGCAGTTGCAGAGCGCGCTCTGAAAAAAGGGATTGAAGAAGTTGTCTTTGACCGCGGCGGCTATATTTATCACGGCCGTGTCCAGGCTCTGGCAGAAGGCGCCCGTGAAGGCGGCCTGAAATTCTGAGGAAGGGGGAAAACGAAATGGCATACAGCAATGACAGAAGAGAACGCAGGAACAAGGAAGAAGCTCCTTCCGAGTTCATTGAAAAGGTAGTTTCCCTCAACCGTGTCAGCAAGACCGTTAAGGGCGGCCGTGTAGCAAAGTTTTCCGCTCTGTGCGTTGTCGGTGACGGCAATGGCCGTGTCGGTTTCGGTATGGGCAAAGCCAATGAAGTATCCGAAGCAATCCGCAAGGGACTTGAGGATGCGAAAAAGAATATCTGCAACGTAACGCTCAAGGGAACCAGCATTCCTCATGAAGTAATCGGTGAGTTCGGTGCAGGACGCGTTCTGCTGAAGCCGGCTCCGGAAGGCACCGGTGTTATCGCAGGCGGCGCAGTTCGTGCCGTTGTAGAAGCTGCCGGTATCCGTGACATTCGTACAAAGTGCCTGCGTACCAACAACCCTGCAAATGTTGTTGCGGCAACGATGGAAGGCCTCAAGTCTCTGCGTGACGCAGCTCAGGTTGCGGCAGCAAGAGGCAAAGCTCCTGAAGAAGTTCAGGGTTAAGGAGGAAGAACATGGCAACTTTGAAAATCAAGCTCGTCAAGAGCCTCAACGGCAGACTTGACAGCCATATTGCTACAGCAAAATCTCTGGGTCTGCACAAGATCGGCAACGAGACCGTACAGCCCGACAATCCTCCGACCAGAGGCAAGATTGCCAAGATCGGCTATCTGCTGAAGGTTACAGAAGAATAAGGAGGGAAAAGAGAATGTATATTAACGATCTTTCTCCCGTACCCGGCTCTACCCATGTTGACAAGCGCAAGGGCAGAGGCCATGCAACAGGAAACGGCAAGACAGCCGGCCGCGGACACAAGGGTCAGAAAGCCCGCAGCGGCGGCGGCACCCGCATCGGCTTTGAAGGCGGCCAGATGCCTCTGGCACGTCGTATCCCGAAGAGAGGGTTCAACAACATTTTTGCGAAGCCCCTGGAAGCAGTGAATGTCTCTGCACTGGATAAATTTGAAGACGGCGCAACAGTTGATGCTCAGGCTCTCCTGATTGCTGGTGTCCTCTCCAAGTGTGATAACGGCGTGAAGATTCTTGGCAACGGTGAAATCACCAAGAAACTGACAGTAAAGGCTGCTGCTTTCTCCGAGACCGCGAAACAGAAAATTGAAGCGGCTGGCGGAAAGGCAGAGGTGGTCTAAGTGATTCAGACTTTACGAAATGCCTGGAGGGTTGAGGAGATTCGCAAAAAGCTCCTGTTTACCCTGATCATTCTTCTGATTTTCCGTATCGGTAATGCAATTCCTGTTCCGTTTGTGAATACGGCTGCTCTGCAGAGCTATTTCACATCTCTGCAGAATACGGTTCTGGGTCTTTTGAACGTCATGTCCGGCGGTGCTTTTTCCCAGGCTACTATTTTTGCCCTGAGCATTCAGCCGTACATCAACGCATCCATTATTATCCAGCTGCTGTGCATCGCGATTCCGGCTCTGGAACGGATGAGCAAGGATGAGGGCGAAGAAGGCAAGAAAAAAATTGCTTCCATCACCCGTTACTCCACTGTAGCAATCGGCCTTCTTCAGGGCTTTGCTTACTACATGCTCATTAAGAACAACGGCCTGATTGTTACTGAAGCCAGAAACAGTGTGTGGGCAGCAATCGTAATCGTTCTGACATTCACTTCCGGCTCGGCTCTGATTATGTGGCTCGGTGAGCAGATCACGGAATACGGCATCGGAAACGGCATTTCCATGATCCTTTTTGCAGGTATTATTTCCCGCTTCCCGACCAGCATTGCAAGCACGATCAGAAACGTTGTAACAGGCGATCTGAAGTGGTGGGTTGCTTTGCTGATGTACATCGGAGCATTAGCCATTATTGTTCTGATTGTTTTTGTCAATGATGCAGAACGCAGAATCCCCGTACAGTATGCCAAGAGAGTCGTCGGACGCAAAATGTACGGCGGACAGAGCACGCATCTGCCGATGAAGGTCAATATGTCCGGCGTTATGCCGATCATCTTTGCCCAGTCGATCGCTTCTCTGCCTGCAACGATTGCAGCAATGACAGGACACAGCAACAGTGCATGGGCAAGAACCAATACCGTCTGGTATGCAGTTCTGTACTTTGCTCTGATTATCTTCTTTGCTTACTTCTATTCCACCATTCAGTTCAACCCGATTGAAGTGGCAAACAACCTCAAGAAGAACGGCGGATACATTCCGGGATTCCGTCCCGGAAAACCGACAAGTGAGTTTATCCAGAAAGTTCTGAATAAGATCACGCTGTTCGGCGCCATTTATCTCGGCATTCTGGCAACGGTGCCTATTCTGATTTCTGTTTTCAGCAAGACGGCAAATCTGACCGGACTTTCGCTGGGCGGAACATCCATCATCATCGTGGTCGGTGTTGCACTTGAGACGATCCGTGCCATTGAAGCACAGCTTCTCATGCGTAACTACAAGGGATTCCTTGATTGAAAAGGTTAACGCTATGAGGTTGATACTGTTAGGTGCGCCGGGTGCCGGAAAAGGCACCCAGGCAGATATCCTGAGCGCAACTCTCAATATCCCGACGATTTCGACCGGAAATATCCTTCGCACAGCAATGAGCGAAGGGACCCCTACCGGACTGAAAGCCAAGGAATACGTTGAATCCGGCAAGCTGGTTCCGGATGATGTCATTATTGACATCATCCGGGAACGCCTGGCAAAAGAAGACTGTGCAAACGGCTATATTCTTGACGGCGTTCCGAGAACAATTCCCCAGGCCGAGGCAATGGAAGCAATGGGTATTGTGATTGACAAAGCCCTGTCCATTGAAATCGAGGATGAGACGATTGTAGAGAGAATGTCTGGGCGAAGAACCTGCAAGAACTGCAGCAGAACCTATCACATTGTCAGCAATCCGCCGAAAACGGAAGGCATTTGCGATTTCTGCGGAGGAGAGCTCGGCGTTCGGAAAGACGACAAAGCGGAAACGGTGCGTGCGAGGTTGGCAACATACCATAAGGAGACAGAACCTCTGAAAGCTTTTTATGAAGAAAGAGGGAAACTTGTGGCTGTTGACAATCAGCCGACCATTGAAGCGACTACAGCGGAGATTAAAAAAGTTCTGGGGATTTAAGCATGTCAGATACAATCTATGTCAAGTCCCCGAGAGAAATTGAACTGATGCGTCAGGCCGGGCGGATTACGGCCGGAGCCCGCAGCATTGCGAGGCAGGCAATCCGTGACGGAGTGACAACAAAGCAGATAGACAAATATGTGCATGATTATATCGTGAAGTGCGGTGCGAAGCCGACTTTCCTCGGATACGGAGGATTTCCGGGCAGCGCATGCATTTCGGTAAACGAAGAGGTCATACACGGTATACCCGGTAAAAGAGTGATCAGAAACGGCGATATCGTTTCCGTAGATGTTGGAGCAATGATTCACGGCTTCACGGGAGACTGCGCAGGAACTTATCCCTGCGGAGAAATCAGCGAGGAAGCAAAAAAACTTATAGAAGTAACGAGACAAAGTTTTTTTGAGGGAATCAAGTTCGCGAAGGAAGGGTATCGGATTTCTGATATCGGAGCAGCCATACAGGAATATGTGGAAAGCCACGGATTCGCTGTAGTCAGAGATTATGTGGGGCACGGCGTAGGCCGTGAGCTGCATGAAGCTCCGGAAGTTCCCAATTACAAGTTCGACAGAAAGACAGATCACAGAGGAAACCCAAGGCTCGTAAAGGGCATGACGATTGCCGTTGAGCCGATGGTGATTGCAAGCAGAAACTGGGAAATCGAAGTTCTGGACAATGACTGGACGGTTGTTTCGGCAGACGGGTCTCTGACCTGCCACTATGAGAACTCTATTGCCATCACAGATGGCGAACCGGAAATACTGACAATGGCAGACGACATCTAAGCTTCTTAATTGTATGGAGGAATAGTAATTTGTCTAAAGACGATGTAATCGAGTTGGAAGGAACAGTGGTTGAATCACTGCCCAACACCATGTTTCAGGTGGATATCGGCAACGGTCACATTATTTTGGCGCATATTTCCGGAAAGCTCCGGATGAATTTCATTCGAATTCTCCCCGGCGATAAAGTTACGGTTCAGATGTCACCTTATGACATCACACGCGGACGGATCGTCTGGAGAAGCAAGTAAAATAGGAGGTACCAGAAGTGAAAGTTAGACCTTCCGTAAAACCCATGTGCGAAAAATGCAAAATCATCAAGCGCAAAGGCAAAGTGATGGTTATTTGCGAGAACCCAAAGCACAAGCAGCGTCAGGGCTGATAAAGCCTCAAGTCCCAAAACTTATTAAATAACCCGCATGGATCCGCAGGGCTCCCTCCGGCGGGATTAAGCCCCGGAGACCATAATGCGGGAATGATTATCGAAAGGAAGATAAGAAAATATGGCACGTATAGCCGGCGTTGACCTGCCCAAGGACAAGAGAATTGAGATCGGACTCACCTATGTCTATGGTATCGGCAGAACCAGCGCAATGAAAATCCTGGAAAAAACAGGAATCAATCCCGATACCAGAGTAAAAGATCTTACTGAAGAAGAAGAAAATAAGCTGCGTGAATGCATCGATCACGGCTACATCGTAGAAGGCGATCTGCGCCGTCAGACTGCGCTGGACATCAAGCGCCTGACCGAAATCGGATGCTATCGCGGCATGCGGCATCGCCGCGGGCTGCCTGTCCGCGGACAGAGAAGCAAGACGAACGCACGTACCCGCAAGGGACCGAAACGTACGATCGCGAATAAGAAGAAGTAAAGGAGGGATATGAATTATGGCAGCAAATAATGCAAAGAAAAAAGTAAGAACTCGCAGAAGAGAACGCAAGAATATTGAAAAGGGCCAGGTTCATATCAGCTCTTCCTTCAACAACACAATGGTTACAGTCACCGACACACAGGGCAATGCTATTTCCTGGGCATCGGCAGGCGGACTCGGATTCCGCGGAAGCAAAAAGTCTACTCCTTTTGCTGCATCGGAAGCTGCTGAAACTGCTGCACGCGCTGCAATGGAGCATGGCCTGAAAACGGTCGAAGTGTTTGTGAAGGGACCCGGTTCCGGCCGTGAAGCCGCGATCCGTGCTCTGCAGACAGCAGGCCTCGAAGTGACGATGATCAAGGATTGCACACCCATTGCTCACAATGGCTGCCGTCCTCCGAAAAGACGTCGCGTCTGATTTTGACAAGGAGGATCATGAATTATGGCTAAAAATACACAGCCGGTCGCCAAGAGATGCAAAGCTCTGGGTATTTCCCCGGCAACAATGGGATATTTTACCAAGGAAACCACACGGAATCCGGGTGCACAGACCAGAAAAAAGAAATCCGAGTATGCTACTCAGCTGAATGAGAAGCAGAAGGTCAAATTTGTTTACGGTATTCTTGAAAAGCAGTTTCGCGGCTACTACGAAAAGGCTTCCAAGATGGCCGGTAAAACAGGTGAGAACCTGCTGATCCTCTGTGAGAGCCGCCTGGATAACGTTGTTTACCGTCTTGGCTATGCTGCTACACGCCGCGAGGCACGCCAGCTTGTCAACCACGGACATATTACTGTCAACGGCCGTAAGGTCAACATTCCCAGCTATCAGGTAAAGCCGGGTATGGTCATTGCTCTGAAAGAGAGCAGCCGCAGCATCGAAAAGATCAAAGCCAATATTGAGAACAATTCCTTCCGTACGGCACCGAAGTGGCTTGAGTACGACAAGACCAACAATATTGCGAAGGTCATTGCCGCACCGCAGAGAGATGACGTCGATCTGCCGATCGAGGAGCACCTCATCGTCGAGTTGTACTCCAAGTAAGTTTCACCCTCAACCCGGAAATATTGATCCACAGCACGCACAAACGGTGCGCAATTTAATAAGGAGGGTAAAATACAGTAATGGTCGAAACCAACAAAATCAGTTTCGATATGCCGCATGTCGAATGCTTTGATCCGCTTGCTGACAATTCGTACGGGAAGTTTGTTGTAGAACCGCTGGAACGCGGATACGGGACGACTCTCGGCAATGCCCTGCGCAGAGTACTTCTCTCCTCCCTGCCCGGATATGCTGCTACCAGTATCAAAATAGCAGGTGTCCAGCACGAATTTTCAACGATTCCCGGTGTTAAGGAAGACGTTACAGAAATTGTTCTGAACGTGAAGAGCATTATCGCCAAGCTCTATTGCGACGGGCCGAAAACGCTCTATCTCGAAGCATCCGGAGAAGGACTTGTTACAGCAGGCGATATCAAAGCAGATGCAGAAGTTGAAATTATCAACCCTGAGCAGCCGATTGCTACACTCGGACCTGACGGAGCACTCAGCATGGAGCTGGTGTTTGATCAGGGAAGAGGATATGTATCTGCCGACAAAAACAAAAACCCGGCAATGCCTTTGGGCACGATTCCGGTGGATTCTATCTACACTCCTGTTCTGAAGGTGAACTACACGGTAGAAAATACCCGTGTCGGGAATCAGACAGACTTTGATAAACTCACATTGGAAGTGTGGACGGACAAGACAATCTCAGCAAAGGAAGCCCTGTCCTATGCCGCAAGGATTCTGCGGGATCATTTCAAGATCTTCACTGATCTCTCTGAGACAGCGGAAACCGAGATATCCACAGTGGTGAAGAAACAGGAAGAGGAGCCGGATACCATGCTCAACATGACGATTGAAGAGCTGGATCTTTCCGTGAGAAGCTTCAACTGCCTCAAACGCGCAAATATCAATACCGTAGCAGACCTTGTCTCCAAGACAGAGGATGAGATGATCAAGGTCCGTAACCTCGGCCGCAAGTCACTCGAAGAAGTGAAACTGAAACTTCAGGCGATGAACTTGTCACTGGCCAATGAGGAAAATCAGTAACAGGAGGAAATGCAACTATGCCCGGAACAAGAAAACTCGGCAAGACGACCGCACAGCGGAAAGCGATGCTTCGCCAGCAGGTAACGGACTTCCTGGATAAAGGCAGGATGGAAACAACCGTGACCCGTGCGAAAGAGATCGCACCAATGGCCGAGAAAATGATAACCCTCGGCAAAGATAAGGGGCTTGCCTCTTATCGCCAGGCCCTTGAGTTTATTACTCGTGAAGATGTGGCAAAGAAAGTCTTTGACGAGCTGGCACCCAAGTACGCAGAACGTAACGGCGGTTACACCCGCATTACCCGCGTCGGTGCACGCCGCGGAGATGCTGCAGAGACGGCAGTAATCGAACTGGTATAACAGTTTAAAGTAAAAACCACCGAAGCTGAGTGAAATGACGGCTTCGGTGGTTTTTTGGTGATTATGGCTTTTTTGAATATGAAAATTAGTGTCCATTCTGCAAAAATTTCATAAGAGGACTTGACTTTCAATCCCCTTCCGGATAAAATGAAAAAGCAGAGCTAAAAAAACTGTTCTAATCTGCAAAAAAATCAGGAGTGATGAAGGTGCTTCCAAGAAGCCAGTATTTAAAACAAATCATTGGCCTGAGGGATAACGGCCGAGTAAAGATCATTACAGGATTGCGCAGATGCGGAAAGTCCGTGCTTTTATTTGAAATCTACAGGGACTACCTGATCAACGATGGCGTCAAGCCGGAGCAAATCATAGGCATAGCCCTTGATGATTTGAGCAATGCCAAATACAGAAATCCCATGGAACTGGACAAGTATTTCCGGGAACAGCTCACGGACAGCACGAAGAGATATTATTTGTTTATCGATGAGATCCAGATGGTGTCTGAAATCCAGAACCCCTATGTGGATGATCCAAGCGCAAAAATTGGGTTTGTAGACGTGGTGCTCGGTTTCATGAAAATCAGGAACGTCGATGTTTACATTACCGGGAGCAACTCGAAAATGCTGTCATCGGATATTCTTACGCAATTCAGAGACAGAGGGGATGAGATCCGGGTACTTCCCTTATCATATGCGGAGTTTTACGATGCCTATGAGGGGGATAAGCGCGAGGCATGGCAAGACTACTACACTTACGGTGGAATGCCGGTCGTGCTTTCCTTGGACACTCATGAAAAAAAGAGCAAATATCTGCGGGATCTGTTTGACAGGACCTATCTGAGGGACGTGCTGGAAAGGCATAAAATACTGAACGATGAAGGTGTTTTGGCGACTTTGCTTGATGTGGTTGCGTCGGGAGTAGGGGCTCTTACGAACCCGAGCAAGCTGTCAAAAACGTTCAAAAGCGAGAACGGACTTATTGTTGCCCCGGATACCATCGAAAAATACCTTGGTTACTTTATGGATGCATATCTGATCCAGAAGGCGGTAAGGTATGATGTTAAAGGGAGAAAATACATCAAGACCCCTTCGAAATATTACTATTCCGATCCGGGATTAAGAAATGCCAGGCTTGGCTTCAGGCAGATCGAAGAAACACATCTGATGGAAAACGTTCTCTACAATGACTTGATCCGTAGGGGCTTTGATGTAGACGTTGGGGTGGTTGAGATCGCTACCATGGAAAAAGAGAAAAAGGTGAGGAAGCAACTGGAAGTGGATTTCGTAGTGAACAGGGGAGAGAACAGATTCTACATTCAGTCGGCACTTACGATAGCGGATCCGGAAAAGAAAAAACAGGAAATTGAATCGCTTATAAGAATACCGGATTCTTTTAAGAAACTTGTTGTAGTCAGGGATTATTTGAAGCCTTACAGAGACGACAACGGAATCCAGTATGTGGGCATAGAGCATTTCTTGAGAGATGAAAGCATTCTTACAAGCTGAGATGAGCTGCCTAGTCACAGTCATTTAGATTTCTGTACATATGGATTTGAGAATTTCAGAGACTTTTTGTCTCTGATTCGATAAATCCACATCAGATTTAGTTCCAACAGGCCATTTTGACACTGCATTTTGCGCTTTTTACTGTTATTATCACTTGAAAATGCCACCATTTCGTGATAATATGTACATATGA
>JAFUGY010000127.1 GCA_017469115.1 Oscillospiraceae bacterium | reverse complement strand
ACGGCCGTCTGGAAGGCTATGCCGTGATGGCTGCCCTGAAGGATTCCTTCTCGGCAAGCGGTGCTGATGTTTACATGGTAGATGCGGGTGACTTCAGCCAGGGCACGATCTATGTAAGCTCTTCCAAGGGTGCCAGTGCTGTCACCATGATGAACGCGGCAGGGTATGATGTTGTTACCCTCGGCAACCATGAGTTTGACTTTGGTTATCAGCAGCTGAAAAAGAACCTCAGCCGTGCCAATTTCTCCGTCATCTGCGCAGATGTCTATCTGGATGAGACGGGCGAAACCATCTACGATGCCACAAAAGTGATTGAGACGCCTAATGGCTTGAAGCTCGGCTTCTTCGGCATGGAGACGCCGGAAACCGCTACCAAGGTCAATCCCGGCCTGATTCAGGAGATTTCTTTTGCTACCTTTGATGATCTGTATGCCAGCGCCCAGCTTGCTGTCGACAGCCTGAAAGAACAGGAAGTTGATCTCGTCATTTGCCTGAGCCACCTCGGTGTTGATGCGGAATCTGCAGCAAACGGTTATCGTTCCATTGATGTGTATGATAAAGTGACCGGCATTGATTTCATGATTGACGGCCACTCCCACACTGTGATGACGGCCGGCGAAAACGGTGAACCCATCCAGTCCACCGGTACGGCTTTCCAGAATGTCGGTGTGATTGTCATCGACAATGAGACGAAGACGATTGAAGACCATTATCTGATCGAAGCTGTCGGTCTTCCCGCCGATCCCATCGTGGCAGCTGCTGCACAGGGCATTATCGAAACCGTTGATGCCGAGTACGGCACTCCCTTTGCAACCACCGAAGTTCTCCTCAACGGAGAGAGAGATCCCGGCAACCGCACCGAGCAGACCAACCTCGGCACTCTGATTACCGATGCCATGGTATGGAGCGTTGTGGTATCCGGCGGTGTAGAAAAGTATTATGATGCACCTGTCGTGGGGATTACCAATGGTGGCGGAATTCGTGCTCCCATTGAAATCGGCGAAGTAACCAAGAAGGACATCAACACGGTTCTTCCGTTCGGCAATACGGTCGCTGTTGTCTATGTCACCGGTGCTGAGCTTCTGGAAGCTCTGGAAGCTTCAACCTACTGCACACCGGAAGCAATCGGCGGCTTCCCGCAGACCTGCGGCATTGATTGGGTTCTGGATACCACCGTGGAATATGATCAGGGTGATATCTACACGCTCAACGGCAAAGAGAGCAGCTACTATGCTCCTGCCTCCATCAAGCGCGTAACCATAAACGCCATCAACGGAGAACCCTTTGACGAAGCAGCCACTTACGCTGTTGTCACCAATAACTTCTGCGCAGCCGGCGGCGATACCTATAATGTGTTCAACCGCGCCTATGCACAGGGCTTTGGCTTTGACACCGGCATCCCCATGGATGAAGCTGTGATGGACTATGTTGCGGAAGTTCTCGAAGGCGTCATTGGTGACGCTTATGCCGAGCCTTCTGCACTTGCAGCGCAGATTCGTTAACCGTTCAAACTTCAAAACAGAAACTAAAAAGCACAAACCACCGGTTCGACCGGTGGTTTGTTTGCTGTCTTGACTCAGAATATCACGTTGATATCGCAGCTTCCGCTGATGCCGGGCAGGCGTCCGCGGTCGGTGAATTGCCAGATATCAAAGCGATGTTTCGGCGTGGGGATCTGGTTGTTTTCGGTGTAATTGGCCATCCAGATCTGATAGCCGGACAGCGCATCAAAGTTCAGCTCATCGGTGAGAAAGCTCTCGCTGGAGTAAATGCCAGCCTGATAGCCGGCCTTTTCCACCTGCGTGCAGAAAGCCTTGGCGATCTCCGTCCGCTCCGCCATGGTGAGAAGATCGGAGCGTCCGCTGGGATAATTTCCCGAGAATTCGCTGTCGAAAAAGAGGGGCAGTTCCAGCGGCAGCCCGTGCAGGCGGTTGATGGCAAGGCTTGCCTCCCGGACTGCTTCCGCCAGATTTGTCGCGGAGGAATAGAAGTAAGCGCCGACGTTCAGCCCTGCTGCCCTTGCGGCGTTCAGAGAGCTGAAAAAGCACCAGTCATCATAAAGGTTTCCGCCTTCGCCCCATCCGCGTCCGCCGATGCGCAAGATCACAAAATCAATGCCGATTTTTTTCAACACTTTCCAGTCAATCGTTCCGTTGTAAAAGCTCATATCCACACCGACGGAGGTTGCGCATACACCGTTTTCCAGAAAATAATAGATTTTGTTGTCGATATATTTCAGCCCGCGCAGAAGAGAACCGTCCTCCCGGAGGTAAATCTTCTGACCGTTTTCGTTGTTCTTCCAGCCGTAAGGAGAGGGAGACGCGGTTTCAATCACTTCAGGAACGGCTTCCTCCGGGGCAAGCTCTTCATTGGTTTTGATTTCATCCAACATGTCGCGCCCGTCGGCCACCGGCTCTTCCTCAAAGGGTTCCGAAATCACGGCAGGCTGCCTGTCCCGGTAGGAAATGATCTGCATAATCTGCGGGATCAGAATGACACTGGCCAGCGCCAACGCAAGGCAGGGGAGCCAGAGCAGCACAGCCTTTTCATGGCGAATCAGAAAGCGCAGAATCTTTTTCATAGGCCTGTCGAGATGCTCACCCCCTCAATTTCTGCTTCGGGATTTCCTGCATGCTCTATAATAAATCGAAACGGATATCCTGTCAAAGATTTTCTTCCTCCGTGTATAAAAAAGTGCGGCCGCCTCTGCATGGCTGCAGAGGTGACCGCGGAAAGGAGAGAATGAAAAATGTGAAAAGACTATTCAGCGTTTCCTTAGTATCCGTCAGACCTGAAAGGTCTCCACTTCCGGATCTTTGGGCTCTTCCGCTTCTTCCGGTTTTTCCTCTTCGGGAGCAGCTTCGCCCGGTTCTTCAAATTCGACGACTTCGCCGTCAATCGGGGTCTCATCGAGAGATGCAACAAAATCTTTTGCCTTGCCGATCAGCTCTTCTGCTTTGGCAGTGGCTTCCGGAGCCTTCTCCTTGGCGTACTCGTAAGCTTCGTTTGCCTTTTCCTTTACGGTTTCCACAACGCCGGGAGCGGCTTCTGCTGCCTTGTTGTAGAGATCTTCTGCCATGGATGTTGCACCGGGGGCCTTTTCCTTGGCAAATTCATAGGCTTCGTTTGCCTTTTCCTTTACGGTTTCCATGACGCCGGGGGCCTTTTCCTTCACGGTTTTAGAGGTCTCCTGATAGAACTCGTTGGCAGCTTCCTTAAAAGCGTCCATCGTTTTGTTGGGGTCGCTTGCCGGGTTTTTCTCTTTGTATTTTTCGCCGATTTTCACTGCTGCGTATGCAGCCCCTGCTGCAAGACCTGTTTTGATTAATTTTCCAAGAATACCCATGATTGAATCCTCCCTTAAATGTTTGATTGTGCCTATTATAATCCAAAAAGTGCGGGAGTTGTTAAGAAGAAATGAACTTTAAACGAACAGAATATGACAAATAGGCGGGAAGTGTTCTTCCCGCCTATCAAGTGATGCCTGATCGATTATTCTGCGTAGGTCTGGAGCAGATCCCAGTCCTCAATGGCCGGCTGAATGAACGGCACGGTTGCTTCCTTGATGGTGTCGTCCGGCGTGATAACGGTGCAGCCCTTTTCGGTGAGCTCATCGGCAAGCTTTGCCTCAGCTTCCAGCTGCTGCTGGCCCTGCCACTCAATTGCGTTGGCAATTGCCGTGGAGACAACTTCCTTGTCATGATCGCTCAGGGAATTCCAGACGTCGCCGTTCATGAACATCATGTTCGGGCAGATGATGTGGTTGGTGAGGATGATGTACTTTGCGTTGGTCTCATAGAACTTCTGAGCCTCATAAGTGGTCAGCGGGTTCTCCTGGCCGTCAACGGTGCCGGTCTGCAGGGCGAGATAGAGTTCGTTGAGTGCCATCGGAGTGGCAGCTGCATTCCAGGACTCAATCATCTTGACGTAGAGGTCAGCCTGAGGAACGCGAATCTTCATGCCCTTGAGATCATCGAGGGTGTGGACTTCCTTGTTCACGGTGAGCTGGCGGGTGCCGTTGTTGAAGGTTCCGAGGATTTTGACAGCGATGGTGTCGAACAGCTCGTTGAGCTTGTCTTTGTATTCACCGTTCAAAGCTTTGAGCATGTGGTCAACATCTTTCCACAGATAAGGAGCCTCAACCTGGGCTGCCTTCGGGATCCATGCTGCGAACTGGGCAGGACCCTCGGTGATGATATCGACGATGCCTTCCTGCACGCCTTCCACGAGATCCTGAGATCCGCCGAGAACGCTGTTGGGGAAGCCCGTAACGTGGATGCCTTCGGCATTGGCGTTGATTTCGTCAATAGCCATCATCATCATCTGGGTTGCAAGGTGGTCTTCGGTGTGAACAGAGCCCCATTTGAGCTCTTTCGGTGCTGCAGAAGCCGTTGCCGCAAAGGCAAGGACCATGCAAAGAGCAAGTGCGAGTGCCAGGAATTTCTTCATGTTCTTTCCTCCATTATGTTAGATATATTTCAGTAAAGCCCGCAGGCTGGTTACTGTTAAGGAATGCCGTAAACCAGATTCGGCAGCCAGTTGGTCACGAAGGGCACAAAGGTGACGATCATCAGTACGATAAACAGCGAGAGCAGGAAGGGTGTCGTCGCCCGGATAACCCTGCTGGATGATACCTTGGCCACATTGGATGTGACGTAAAGCACCACCCCTACCGGACGCGTCACCACGCCGATCATCAGGT
>JAFUGY010000126.1 GCA_017469115.1 Oscillospiraceae bacterium | reverse complement strand
CGGTAAGCTCCCGTATAAACCGGGAATCAGAATTCTGCCGTATTTCTCCACAGCCTCGGCAATGGCAGCATATGTTTTTTCCTTGTCCAGAACGCCTTCGTAGGTAAAGAAGATACAGTCAGAGGCATCGACAAACTCATATCCGAGATACTCCGCCATCAGCTTTGCGGTAAAATATTCTCCACGGGATACCAGTTCATCCACCGGAAAGCCCTTCTTCAATCGAGCAGAAAACGCATCAAATTCACCGCCGATATCGTAGTGCAACCCCAGATCGGATGCGATCCCGGTCAGGCGGTCACGGATTTCAGCAAGAATTTCGGCACAGGAAACACCATAGGTCAGATGGGCATCACAGAGATACAGGAGATCGGTAAGCTTATGGTCGGAAGAGTCCCGCTTTCCGGCTGCAGAGACAATGACTATTCGTCTTGCATCATCGGAAGTAATAATGTCTTTTACTTTTTGAAACTGTTCGGCTCCCGCAACAGAGGAACCGCCGAATTTGGTTACTTTCAGCATTCTCTTTTATTCTCCTATCGCTGCGAAGAAAACGGATGCACCGTTTTCTCTGAGTGCCTTTGCCGCTTCATGCATTGCCTGAACGGAAACCGCATCGGTTATGAGGTAGCAGGATTCTCCCACCGCTTCCTTCTCTTTGATTGGAAGCGGAAGCGCAACATCTGCAGGAACACGAACCAGATAACGATGCACACAGGCCGAATTATCGGCACTGCCTGCCTTGCAGGAAGGCTTCATCATGATTCTGCGGCCGCTGCAGATATCACTGCAGTCTCTCAAGACGGCAGAAGCCGTCGGCCAGCGGCCGGCTCCCTGCCCGATCATGACAATGCGCCCGGCATTTTTGCCGTTATACTTTGCCATATTGAAATTTTTCAGAACCGAGCGCTCTGCTGCACTGCTGTCAAAAAGGACAGGTTCCACATAAGCATATACACTGCCGTTTTCGGCCTTTCCGCCGGAAGCGATCAGACGGCAGGCAAACCCCTTTGACTGGATATAGGAAGAATCTGCAGCCGAGAAAGAATCAATCCCTTCATGAAGGAGACCTTCCACCGGAAGAACTTCAAACGCAACTGCACAGGCCAGCATAATCTTCCGCAAAGCGTCGAGCCCCGTAACATCAGCTGTGGGATCGGCCTCGGCATAACCGAGCTTCTGTGCATCGGAAAGGGCATCTGCATAGCTCATGCCGGTCGATTGCATCTGATCCAGCATGTAGTTGGTGGTGCCATTCAAAATCCCGCCTACAGAAAGAATCTCATCACTCTGCACGGCAAGAGACAGATTGTGCAGGAACGGAACACCGCCGCCGCAGGCAGCACTGAACAGGAAAGCCACGTGGTTTTCCTCCGCAAGCTTTGCAAGTTCCGGTCCTTTGGCAGCAACCAGCGCTTTATTGGATGTGACAAAATGCTTTCCTGCTTTCAGAGCGGCACAGGCATAAGAAAAAGCAGGTTCAACCCCGCCCATCACTTCTGCAACAACATCAACAGAGGGGTCTTCGGTAATGGCTTCCATGGAGGTAACCTTAAACGGTTCATCATCCTTGCCGGGCCTCACAAGGACCGGCCCCGGCTCAAGCCCTTCTGCCTTTTTTAACATTTCCACGACGCCGAACCCTACGGTGCCGTATCCCAAAACTGCAACTTTCATTTCAATTCTCCTAATTTGTCCGCGTTTCAAAAACATTTGTTTTTGACGTGCATACATTAGCATAAAACGGGCTTCGTTTCAAGCCCGTTTTTCATTTTCAGCGTTTTACACCAAAATGAGCTGTTTCTCATCATACTCTTTACTGCATTTTGGAAGAAATACTATTTCTCTTCTTCCCGATAAATCCGTTTGACGCGAGGCGTCAGCCTGACTGTGAGATCACATCCCTCCCAGCCGATGGCAGAGGCAACTTCCTGCGCGGAAAGAAAAGCGCCGGTGCTATCATAGCCAAAAAGCGCCACGGTATCACCGGGGGAGCATGGAATCTCTCCGAGATCGATAAAGCTCTGATCCATACAGGAAGCAAGTAGCACGGCACGCTTCCCGTTTATCAGAACCGGCACGTGAGCATCCGCCAGCGCGGGATCCAGACCGTCCCCGTACCCGATGGAGAGAACGCCGACTCGTGTATCCTTTTGGAGGGTTACCCTCTCGTTGTATGCAAGATGCTCCCCTGCTTTTCTCTGTTTCACATCGGCCAGATAAGCATGGAAGGAGACCGCTTCGCGAATCTCTCCGGCCGGATGATTCGGGGCATCCAGCATCAACCGGCGCCCTATCCTCACCGCATCGTAAAGATAATCCCTGCTTGCCTCGATGGAGGCGGAAGAAGAGATATGGCAAAGGCCCGGATCAATTCCCTTTTCACGCAGAGCACACAGAAAAGTATCAAAACAGGCTGCCTGTTCCTTCATTTTTTCTTTCCGGGTGTCGGAAAAATGGGAGAAGGTGCCGACGATGGTGAGATATTCCCGGGCATCCTGCAAAGCAGAACAGAGTTTTTCTGTTTCTTCCGGGAGAAAGCCGATTCGATGGAGGCCCGTATCAAGCTTCAGGGATACCGGAATTTTTTTCCTGAATTTTCTGGACAGGTCCTCCAGCAGAGGAAACTGACGGAAGCTGCCCAGCGTCAAAACAAGGTCTGAGGCAATGGCTTCTTCCAGCTGGAAATCCAGCGGCAGGCTCATCACCAGAATCTGTTGTTTGATTCCGGCTTCTCTTAATTCCACACCTTCCGAGATCTGGGAAACCGCGAAAGTGTCTATCCCGCCGATCAAATCACACAACTGCGCAAGAGCGCACGCGCCAAGCCCGTAAGCATCCCCTTTCAGGACCGGAATCAATTTGGTATTCGGACCGATTTCCTGCCGGATCCGGACAATATTCTGTTTGATGGCACAACAATCAACCTGGAGAACGGAGTTTGCTTTCATAAAAGGATTCTCATGCTTTCTGTACTTGAGTTTACAACACTTTGGAGAGGAAGTCTTTCAGGCGGGGATGCTGAGGCGAATCGAAGAGCAGATCGGGCGTATTTTCTTCCAGGATCTGTCCGCCATCCATAAAGATCACTCGATCGGCAACCTCACGGGCAAAGCCCATCTCATGGGTTACAACCACCATTGTCATGCCGGCTTTTGCCAGATCCCGCATCAGGTCAAGCACTTCATTCACCATTTCAGGATCGAGCGCAGAGGTAGGTTCGTCGAAGAGCATCACTTCCGGTTCCATGGCAAGCGCACGGACAATGGCGATACGCTGCTTCTGCCCGCCGGACAGCATATTCGGATACTCATTCGCCTTGTTGGAAAGGCCGATTCGCTTGAGAAGCTCTTCTCCCTTTTTCCGCGCTTCCTCTTTCGTCTTCAGCTTCAGGTAAACAGGCGCAAGCGTGATATTCTGCATCACGGTTTTGTGAGGGAAGAGATTGAAGTGTTGAAACACCATGCCCATTTTTCTTCTGTGGAGATTGATGTCGACATTTTTATCCGCAAGATCCACACCGTCAAAATAGATATGACCGGATGTGGGAACTTCGAGCATATTCAGGCACCGCAACAGGGTGCTTTTCCCCGAGCCCGACGGCCCGCACATGGCAACAACTTCTCCCTTATGAACGGTGAGGCTGCAACCGTTCAATGCTTTGATTTCACCATGGTTGTATTCTTTTTTTACATCGACCACACGGATCAATTCATCGTTTGTCACCACGACGCATCCTCCTTTCAACCGCTTCAATAGCCTTGGATGCAGGATAATTGATGCAGAAATAAATCAGTGCTGCCACCGTATAAGGTGCAAGAGTAATATAAGTGGCACCGGCAACGGTTTTTGCTGCAAACATAAGCTCAGCCATACCAAGGGTGGAACAGATGGAGGACTCCTTCACCATCGTTACGATTTCATTGGCAAGAGCCGGCAATACATTCTTGATGGCCTGCGGAAGCACAACCAGTTTCATAGATGCCCAGGCAGGCAACCCAAGGGAACGGGCTGCTTCCGTCTGCCCGATATCTACGGCCAGAATACCGCCACGGAAGATTTCGGCAACGTATGCGGAGGAATTCAGTGCCAGAGCCACAACACCCGGAATAAATCTGCTCATGGGAATAAATCCGAAAAGCTGCCAGTTGTTCGGGATGCGAACTGCGCCAAACAGGCCAAAGTAAATAATACTCAACTGAACAAGCAGCGGCGTTGAACGGAACAAGGCAATGTATGCCCCCGAAATCCCCTTCACCAGTTTGTTCTTGCTCAGGCGCATAATTGCCAAAAGCAAAGCCGGGAGAATAGCCAGCAGAACAGAAACAACTGCAAGCAAAAGCGTGTATCCGATTGCCTGCAGGAGATATTTCCCGTATTCCCCTAAAAATGAAAAATTAAAAAAGGAGGCCGGAGATAAGTTACCAAAGATGCCTTCCCAATCCATCTTGTTCGATCCTTTCCGTAGAATACCTATTCGCGCACAAATGTGTAAAGCCGATGATGGCTTTACACATTTGCAAAAACTTCTCTATTGAAGATTGTTGCTGAGCCGGATGCAACTTATTCGTCAGCCTCGTAACCTTCCGGAGCATCGGCAGAGACTTCTTCAATGCCCTGAATCTGGTCTACAATTGCTTTGAACTCTTCAGGCTTATTCTCTTCCACCAGTTTGGCTACTGCATCGTTGATTCCGGGGAGAAGGCCTTTCGGGTCACCCTTGGCGACAGCAACAGCAATTCCGTTGGGTTCAGGGAATACAGTGCTTGCTTCTTCTGCAATAGCAAGTTCCGCATACTGGCTTGCATAGGAAAGAGCTACAGAACCATCCAGAAGAATGGCATCAATCTTTTTGTTCACAAGCTCATTGACAAGGTCCGTCACGAGCGGGAGAGACACGACAACACAGCCGACGAGATTCTCTTCAGCCTTTTCAATTTTCGTAGAACCCGTCTGCGCCCCAACGCTTACGCCGTTAAAATCGGTTCCAGCATCTTTATACTTATCAGCATCTTCTGCACGGATCAGGATAAACTCAGGAAGTTCGGAATAATAAGGATCGGAGAAATCAGCTGCTTTCAGGCGCTTCTCTGTGGGTTCGATATCGGCAAGAACCATATCAAAATCACCCTTGTTCAGAGCGGTGAGCAGATAACCGAAGTCCATATTCTCGATCTGCAGCTCCATGCCGAGATAATCGGCAATATACTGAGCGACCATGACATCAATACCGCCGTAGACCATTTTGCCGGTTTCATCCGGATACATAAATTCAAACGGTGCATAGTCGGCACTGGTGCCAAATACCAGCGTCTTTTTCTCTTCGGCAAAGACTGCCGTTGCCGCAACGCTGAAAACCAGCACAAAAACGAGTGCAAAAGCAATAAACTTTTTCATTTTCAAAATTCCTTTCGGGTTTGATTTCTTACGCGCGTCATTATATTGTATATTTATTCGGATGTCAAGGATTTTTTAATGCATATTCAGAGGAATATATGAATATTTTGTATGATCACATTCTTATCGATTTGCCGAGATGTCCGTTCACAATCACTCCGTTCCTGACAGCAAGTTCCCCGGAAAGGAAAACAGCTTCAATTCCCGCAGGCGGAAGCGTCGGTTCCTGAAAGGAGGAACGGTCACAGATTTGCTCCGGATCAAAAAGGACGAGATCTGCATCTGCGCCGGGACGAAGCGTACCTTTCTTCTTCCATCCCAGACGCTGCGCGGGAAGGGTTGTGATGCGATACAGCGCTTCCGAAAGGCTTATGCCACACTCTTTGCGGTAACGGCTCAGAAAACGCGGAAAAGATCCGGCTGCACGAGGATGGCCGTTTCCTTCCGAGAGGAAGCAGTCGCTCCCTACCGTAACATTGGGATGGCAATACGCCATACGGATTTCTTCTTCTTTCATCACATGCCCAACGGTCAGATAATCGGGATGTTCCGCCCTCTCCTGCTCAAAAATTGCTTTGTTGCATCGCTGCCCGCGATAGATCCCTTCACACAGCTCAATATCCTCATAGGAGCAGTGGATCGACTCCAGGTCATCGTAAGGCGCACTGCCGATTGTGGTGGAAAAAGCAGCATACGGATAGCAATCACAGCCGGCATCGACACCGAATGTACGATAGGAATCGACCAGATCCAGAAACTCACGCATCTGGCCATAGCCTGCCATGCTGCCGATATGCGAAATCTCTACGGGAATGCTTTCCTTTTTCCCGGCTTCCAAAACTTCCGCTGCGGCAGCAAGAGAGCCCTCGGCGCAGGCTCGGATATGCGCAGCAATGAGTTTTCCGGAAGAAGAACAGAGATGTGCAGCACGCTCCAGCTCCTCCCGATCCATTCCCGGAACATATTCCAGCCCGAAAGAGATGCCTGCACAGCCGTGATTTAACGCTTCCGATATTGCAGACAGAATAGCCTTTCGCTCTTCCGGGGCAGCCGGCGAATACCGATCCGCTTTTGAAATGCGTTCCCGAAACCAGGTATATCCGGCAAGCATTGACACATTGACAAAACAGCCTTCCCGATCAACTTGATCGAGAAAGGCTGACGGATCCTCAAAGTTGTCTCCGCAGTTCCCTGCCAGGCAGGAAGTAACCCCCATCCGGAGGAGGCAGGCAAGGTTTGCTTTCTGCTCATCCGCATACCGGACACCGTTTATCACGGGATCTTCATGGGCATGCATATCAATAAAGCCGGGGCAGACAACAAGCCCGGAGGCATCGATGATCTCATCGGCATCCAGATTCTCCGTTGTGAGACAGGATATTTTTCCGTCTTCGAGGAGGAGATTCAGCCCGGCATCGATCCGGCAGGACGGATCAATCACCCTGCCGTTTTGAATGAAAGTTCTCATGGAAAAATTCCGCTCCTTCTTTTAACCGAAACAAAGGGTTTCGCGTTACAGTGCGATGGGAATTGCGTCTGGTTCAATCGGGCAGACATATCCATCTGCAGAACGCTTGATAAATTCCTCTTTCGCGTCGGAAAGTAACTTTTGATCCGTGAAAAGATCGAGAGCCGTTGCTGCAAGAGTCTTCGCAGCGTAAAGCATTCCTTTATGGGCAAAGGCACTCTTGCCGCAGGCAACAATCTGCCAGGAATGGCCCGGGACGCCTGCCGGCCAGCAAACCGTTGTAATCTGAGAAGTCGGCGTAAGCCAGCTGACATCTCCGACATCCGTGCTGCCGGGTGTAAAGGCAGTTGAGGAATACAGAGGAGGAATAAAATCGTTGATCGGTTTCGCGCCGTTATCAGACAACTGCCGCACCTGTTTTGCAAGGGAAATATCGGCATCCATTCCGTTCACACCGGATATCCCACTCCCCGGATAGGTTGCCTTCAGGGAGGCGGCAAAAGAGTAGTCCTCTTCCGAATAATCCGGCGAACCAATCGCGCAAAGATTCTCGTATAGTGCTTTTTCGATGGTAAAATTCGGCAGAAGCTCCGCCGTTCCATCGATAAAGACCCGTTCAAAGGAGGTCCCCGTCATGAGGGCGGCTCCTTTGGCAATATCATCCACCCTTTTCTGCAGGGCGACCGTATCCGCAACTTTATTGGCGCGCACCATATAGAGCACAGAAGATTTTGCCT
>JAFUGY010000125.1 GCA_017469115.1 Oscillospiraceae bacterium | reverse complement strand
TCCAGCCTCGTCTGCGCGATTGCGGCGCGGGTGCTGGGCAGGCATATCCGCACCTTTGCCATCGGTATGGATGTTGACGCCATCGATCTCAAGTATGCCCGCCTTGCGGCTTCCTATATCGGCGCGGAGCATACCGAAGTTTTTATGACGCGCCAGCAGTTGCTGGATTCCCTCGATGAGGTAATCGCCATGCTCGGCACTTACGACATCACAACCATCCGTGCCAGCATGGGGATGTATCTCTGCTGCAAGGCCATCCATGAGCAGACGGATATCCGTGTGCTTATGACGGGAGAAATCAGCGACGAGCTGTTCGGTTATAAGTATACCGACTTTGCCCCTTCTCCGGAAGCATTCCAGAAAGAAGCAAAAAAGCGCATCGATGAGATCTATATGTACGATGTTCTCCGGGCTGACCGCTGCATTTCCGTGAACTCGCTGGAAGCCCGCGTGCCCTTTGGCGACCTGGAATTCGTGCACTACGTCATGTCCATCGATCCCGCCCTTAAGGTGAATACCTATGGCATGGGGAAGTATCTTTTGCGCAAAGCCTTTGAAAAGGATAAGCTTCTCCCCGATTCCATTCTCTGGCGTCAGAAAGCGGCATTCTCCGATGCGGTGGGGCACTCCATGGTGGATGATCTGAAGGAATATGCCGAAGGGCTTTACTCCGATGCCGAATTTGAGGAAAAGCGCCGTGCTTATGACTTTGCACAGCCCTTCACCAAAGAAAGCCTTCTCTATCGGGAGATTTTTGAAAAACATTATCCCGGGCAGGCAAAAATGGTGAAAGACTTCTGGATGCCCAACAAGGAGTGGGAGGGCTGCAACGTCAACGATCCGTCCGCCCGTGTCCTCTCAAACTACGGAAAGAGCGGCGTATAACAAAAACAGAAGAACAGGAAAACTGCCATGACGAAATTTATTTTTGTAACGGGCGGTGTGGTGTCCGGCCTGGGGAAGGGTATTACTGCCGCTTCCCTTGGCCGGCTTCTGAAAGAGCGCGGCCTGAAGGTCGCAGCGCAGAAGCTGGATCCCTATATCAATGTCGATCCGGGAACCATGAGCCCCTATCAGCACGGTGAGGTATATGTTACGGAAGACGGTGCTGAAACCGATCTCGATCTCGGCCATTACGAACGCTTTATCGATGAAGATCTGAACAAGTATTCCAACCTGACCACAGGAAAGGTGTACTGGAATGTCCTGAACAAAGAGCGCAGGGGCGAGTACCTGGGCAGTACCGTGCAGATTATCCCGCACATTACCGATGAAATCAAAACCTTCATCTACAATGTCGGCAGAAAAACGGATGCTGACGTTGTTATTACAGAAGTCGGCGGAACCATCGGAGATATCGAAAGTCAGCCGTTTCTGGAGGCGATCCGGCAGGTGGGCCTTGAAGTGGGGAAGGAAAATGCCATGTACATTCATGTCACCCTCGTCCCTTATCTGCAGGGCAGCAAAGAGCACAAAACCAAACCGACCCAGCATTCGGTCAAAGAGCTGCAGGGCATGGGCATTCACCCGGACATGATCGTCCTTCGTTCCGATGTCCCGATTGAAGACCCGTCCATCTTCCACAAGGTTGCCATGTTCTGCAATGTGCAACCGGATTATGTGCTGGAAAACCGCACACTGGATGTTCTGTATGAGTGCCCCTTGATGCTGGAAGACCAGGGCTTTTCTTCCCTCGTTTGCCGCAGGCTCGGGCTTGCCTGTCCGTTGCCGGATCTCACCCGCTGGCGGGAGATGGTGGAGTCAATCCATCATCTGAGGCACTGTGTCACGATTGCCCTGGTGGGCAAGTATGTGCTCCTGCACGATGCCTATCTTTCCGTGATGGAGGCATTAAAACATGCCGGTTATGCCAACAGCACAGAAATTGACCTACGCTGGATCGATTCGGAAACCGTAACAGATGCAAACGTGCAGGAACTCTTCGGCGATGTTGACGGGATTCTTGTTCCCGGCGGGTTTGGCAGCCGCGGCATCGAGGGCAAAATCCTCTCTGCGCAGTATGCCCGCGAACATCAGATTCCTTATCTCGGTCTGTGCCTCGGCATGCAGGTGGCAGTAATCGAATTTGCCCGCCATGCGGCAGGGCTGAAAGGTGCAAATTCGAGAGAATTTGATGAAAATACCCCCTATCGTGTGATTGACTTTATGCCGGGTCAGAATGACTTGATCGACAAAGGCGGTACGCTTCGGCTGGGATCTTATCCCTGCATCATCCGGCCCGACACGGGAATGGCGCAGTGTTACGGCCTGTCGGAAATTTCGGAACGCCATCGCCATCGGTATGAATTCAACAACCGGTACCGGGATGTGCTGGAAAATGCCGGGCTGATCATCAGCGGCACATCTCCCGACGGCCTGCTTGTTGAAACGGTAGAGATAAAAGACCATCCGTTCTTTATCGGTGTGCAGTATCATCCCGAGTTTAAAAGCCGCCCGAATAAGCCGCATCCGCTATTCCGAGGATTCATCGCGTCCGCGCTGCAGCACAGAACAGGAGAGGGAACATGACGAACGAGCAATGGCTTTCCTATGGAGAAATCAAAGAAAGAGATGCCTGCGGTATCGGGGCTGTGGTCGACATCAAAGGTCGCCAGAGCCGGGATGTTGTTGACAGTGCACTAAAAATAGTGGAAAAGCTTGAACACCGCGCCGGAAAGGATGCGTCAGGGGAGGTCGGCGACGGGGTCGGCCTTCTTTCACAAATCTGCCATCCCTTTTTCCAGAAAGCGGCAAAAAAGGAGAACATCCTTCTGCCGGGTCAGGGAGATTACGGGGTCGGAATGTTCTTTTTCCCCCGGGAAAATCTTCCCCGCCGTCAGGCTCAGAAAATGTTTGAAATCATTGCCGAGAAAGAAGGCATCGGTTTTCTCTGCTGGCGGGAGGTGCCGGTCCACCCGGAAATTCTCGGCGCTGCAGCGCGAAACTGCATGCCTGCCATCCTGCAGTGTTTTTTGCGCCGTCCGGATGATGTGCCGCCCGGTCTTCCTTTCGACAGAAGGCTCTATGTTGTGCGCAGGGAGTTTGAACAGTCCAATAACAACACCTATGTGGTGAGCCTGTCCAGCCGGTCGGTCGTTTACAAGGGGATGTTCCTTGTCGGGCAGCTCCGCGGGTTTTACAGCGATCTGCAGAAAAAGGAGTTCTGTTCGGCAATTGCTATGGTCCACTCCCGCTTTTCCACCAATACCACTCCTTCATGGGAGCGGGCGCATCCGAATCGCCTGATTCTCCACAATGGAGAAATCAATACCATCCGCGGGAATGTTGACCGCATGCTTGCCCGGGAAGAAACTATGTCCTCTCCCTTGCTGCAGGAGGATATGGATAAAATATTCCCGGTTGTTTCTACTTCCGGCTCTGATTCCGCCATGCTCGATAACACGGTGGAATTCCTTATGATGAACGGGATTGATCTGCCTCTCGCCATGATGATTACGATTCCGGAGCCGTGGAAAAATGACCGCTACATGCCCAGAAAAAAACGGGATCTGTTCCGTTATTATGCCACAATGATGGAACCGTGGGATGGGCCTGCCTCCATCCTCTTCTCGGATGGGGAGCTCGTCGGTGCCATCCTCGACCGGAACGGGCTTCGCCCTTCCCGTTATTATCTGACGGATGACGGTAAGCTTTATCTCTCTTCGGAAGTGGGCGTGCTGGATCTCCCGGAAGAACATATCATCCGCAAGGACCGGATGCGCCCCGGGAAGATGCTTCTTGTTGACACCAGACGGGGAAGATTGCTGGAAGATGATGAAATCAAGGGCTATTATGCATCCCGCCAACCCTACGGAGAGTGGCTGGATCAGAATCTTGTGCAGCTTGCCTCCCTCCCGATTCCCAATCGAAAGGTTCCCCGCCACACGCAGGAGATGCGTGACAGGTTATATCGTGCTTTCGGCTATACATATGAGCAGATTAAAGATGTCCTGCTTCCGATGGCCCGTACAGGCAGCGAGCCAATTGCATCCATGGGTACCGATGTTCCCCTTGCCGTTCTCTCTCGGCAATATCCCCCGCTGTTTGATTATTTTAAACAGCAGTTTGCACAGGTGACAAACCCTCCGATCGACGCCATACGCGAAGAATGTGTTACCGACACCACGGTGTATGTCGGGCGAGACGGAAATCTTCTCGAGGAGAAGCAGGAAAACTGCACGGTCCTTCAGATCAACAACCCGATTCTCACAGGAGTCGATCTGCTGAAAATCAAGGCAATCCGCGAGCCGGGCTTTCATGTGGAAACAATTTCTCTTCTCTATTACAAAAATACGCCTCTTGAGCGTGCTCTCGATCGGCTGTTTATTCAGTGCGATAAGGCTTACAAGCAGGGGGCGAATATTCTGGTCCTGTCCGACCGCGGTGTAGACGAAAACCATATGGCGATTCCGTCCATTCTTGCAGTGTCGGCAATGGAACAGTATCTTGTCCGTACAAAGAAGCGCACCGCCGTTTCCATCATTCTGGAAAGTGCCGAACCTCGTGAAGTGCATCATTTCGCGTTGCTCCTTGGTTATGGAGCACGGGCAATCTGTCCTTATCTGGCACATGAATGTATTGAAGAGTGCATTGATCTCGGTCTTCTGGATAAAGATGCCCATACCGCCATACGCGATTATAATAGCGCCGTGCTGCACGGCATTGTGAAAATCGCTTCCAAGATGGGCATCTCCACCATTCAGTCCTATCAATCCGCCCAGATTTTTGAGGCAATCGGAATCCGGCAGGATGTTATCGATCAATATTTTACGCATACGATGAGCCGCGTCGGCGGAATTGGCATGGATGAGATCGGGGTGGCAGTGGAATACCATCACAGCCATGCCTTCGACCCTCTCGGGTTGGGTGTCGATACGCGGGTAGACAGCCGTGGCATTCATAAGCTGCGTTCCGGCGACCGGTCGGAGCAGCATCTTTTTGATGCAGAGACCATTGTGCTTCTGCAGGAAGCGGTGCGTTCCGATGACTACAGCATCTATCAGGCGTACTCCCGTCACGTTCATGAAACCCGTGCTCCGCAGACGCTTCGCGGCTTGCTGGAATTCCGTTGGCCGGAAGGAGGGGGAATTCCTCTGGAGCAGGTGGAAACGGTCGAAAGCATTGTGCGCCGCTTTAAAACGGGGGCAATGTCCTATGGGTCCATCTCGGAAGAGGCGCATGAATGCCTTGCCCTTGCAATGAACCGCCTTGGCGGAAAATCCAACTCGGGGGAGGGTGGAGAAGAGGCATCGCGCCTCGGTACGGAAAAGAACAGTGCGATTAAACAGGTCGCTTCCGGCCGCTTTGGCGTGACGAGCCGGTATCTCTGCAGCGCAAAGGAAATCCAGATTAAAATGGCACAGGGGGCCAAACCGGGTGAAGGAGGGCACCTGCCGGGGAAAAAGGTCTACCCATGGATTGCTGCAAACCGTTGCTCCACACCGGGGGTTAGCCTGATCAGCCCGCCGCCGCATCATGATATCTACTCCATTGAGGATCTCGCTCAACTGATCTACGATCTGAAAAATGCAAATCGGGATGCACGGATTTCTGTAAAGCTCGTCAGCGAAGCCGGGGTTGGCACGATAGCTTCAGGCGTGGCGAAAGCAGGAGCACAGGTTGTGCTGATTTCCGGATACGATGGCGGCACGGGAGCTGCTCCGCGCAGTTCCATTCACAATGCCGGCCTGCCATGGGAGCTCGGCCTGTCGGAAACGCACCAGACTTTGATTGAAAACGGCCTCCGGCAAAGAGTAATGCTGGAGACCGACGGCAAGCTCCTCACCGGGCGGGATGTGGCAGTCGCGGCAATCCTTGGCGCGGAAGAATTCG
>JAFUGY010000124.1 GCA_017469115.1 Oscillospiraceae bacterium | reverse complement strand
GCTTTGGAATGCCTTGAACCCATGATCAGCCCTCCTTTCGATCTGATGCAACGGGAATACGGCGTGAAGTTTCGGGATCAAAAAGAAACACTTTATTGGGCTTCAGGTCGAACCGGACAATAGAAGCCGCGGAATCCACAATATTGTCGGCACTGATAATGGAGCGGATCGTATCCGCCAGTGCCTCGCGGTGGTGAGAGACCACACTGGTATCACGCCCCATCACTTCCACGCGATCCAGCGCGCAGGAAAAGGCGCCCCTGGTATTGAGCAAAAAACCTTCCGGCCGGATGCCGACGGTAACGGCCTGATCTATGCTTCCCTTCACAGGCAGGACAGCTTCCCCGCCGATCCACAACATCTCCTTTTCCACTCTGCCGCGGAAGAGATTGATCCCCGGCGTCCCCAGAAATTTGGCGACAAAGAGATTGACGGGATTATCATATACCTCCTGGGGCTTTCCCACCTGATTGATCACACCGGCATCCATAATGACGATGAGGTCGGAAATGCTCATGGCTTCGTCCTGATCGTGAGTGACGAAAACGGTGGTAATGCCTGTTTCCCGCTGAATGCGGCGGATTTCTTCCCGGGTTTGCAGGCGAAGACGTGCATCCAGATTGGAAAGGGGCTCATCGAGCAGGAGGACCTTCGGCATTTTCACGAGAGCACGCGCAATGGCAACGCGCTGCTGCTGCCCACCGGAGAGCTCACTGGGGCGGCGATCCATCAAGGCATCGATCTGCACGAGGGAAGCTGCCTCAAGAGCGCGTTTTTCCATCTCTGCTTTGGAGAGCTTCTGCTCCCCTTTCAGATTCTGCAGCGGGAAGAGAATATTCTGACGCACGGTGAGGTGAGGATAAAGGGCATAATTTTGAAACACCAGCCCGACGCCGCGCTGTTCCGGCGGAAGCTCGGTGACATCGTCCTCCCCGAAGAAGATTTTGCCGCTTGTCGGTTTTTCAAGGCCGCTGATCAGGTTTAACGTTGTACTTTTCCCGCATCCCGAGCTACCCAAAAGCCCGATCAGCTTCCCGTCAGGGATTTCGAGGGAAAAATCGTTGACGGCGATGACGTCCGCCCCTTTTTTGTTGCGGTTCGGGAACTTTTTGGTCAGATTCCGGAGGACTACTTTCATGACGGTCTCCCCTTCCTTTAAAGTAACCTTATTATAATATCCCCATGTAAAAAAGAAAAGAATAAAATCAAAAATCCCTGCAGGAAAACCTGCAGGGACTCGTACTTTTGTTCGTGCTTAATCAGAATGCCCAGCCGGGGATTCTCAGGATCTGGCCGACCATGATCTGGTTTTCATTGTCAAGACCGTTCATCTCAAGAATGTCATCACGGTTCTTCCAGTAGTCAACACCGCACTTGTTGCAGATGATGGCAAGGGTATCGCCTCTGGTGACGGTGTAAATCACATCGCCGTCTTCGGTGAACTCATAGCCGCGGTTGCCAAGGAGGATGTTGAGCTCTTCAATGAGAGCTTCCTGCTCAGCCATCTTTTCTTTGATGCCGACAATCTTGTCCTTCAGCTCGGCAATGAGAACGGCGTCATCTTCGGAAGCATTGTTGAGCTCTTCCTCGGTGATTTCGTACTCTTCCTTCATATCGGCAAGGTCTTCTTCCAGAACCTTCTTCAGCTTCAGGAGATCGGCACGGTGCGCCTTCTTGATGTTCTTGATTTCAATTTCGTGCTCGGCAGCAAGCTTTTCAAGATCGGCCAGCCTCTGCTCTTCGGCAGCCTGGAGATCAGCAAGACGCTGTTCTTCGGCAGCTTCGAGATCGGCCAGACGCTGATTCTCGGCTGCTTCCAGATCTTCGAGCCTCTGATTTTCGGCCTCTTCAAGAGCCTGAGCCTTATCAGCAGCAGCTTCGTCAAGAGCTTTTGCCTTGTCGGCGGCAGCTTCCTCAAGAGCCTGTGCCTTGTCGGCGGCGGCTTCGGCGGCGGCATTTTCAAGAGCCTGTGCCTTGTCAGCAGCGGCATCCTCGAGCGCCTGTGCCTTGTCGGCGGCCGCATCCTCGAGCGCCTGTGCCTTGTCGGCGGCTGCATCCTCGAGAGCCTGTGCCTTGTCGGCAGCGGCTTCTTCGAGCGCCTGAGCTTTGTCAGCGGCTGCATCTTCGAGCGCCTGTGCTTTGTCAGCAGCGGCATCTTCGAGCGCCTGTGCTTTGTCAGCAGCGGCGGCTTTCAGGGCTTCTTCCTTCTCGGTGGCGGCAGCGGCAAGAGCTTCTTCCTTTTCAGCGGCAGCAGCTTCGAGGGCCTGTTCCTTTTCGGTGGCAGCAACAGCAAGAGCTTCTTCCTTTTCGGCGGCTGCGGCTTCCAAAGCCTGGGCTTTATCAGCAGCGGCGGCTTCGAGGGCCTGCTCCTTTTCATCGGCAGCAACTTTCAGCGCTTCTTCTTTATCAGCAGCGGCAGCATCAAGAGCTTCCTGCTTGTCGGCAGCAAAGGCAACGCTGAGGGCTTCGCTGTGCTCTGCAAGCGTATTGGTGAGCTCGGTATCCTTGTCGGCAGAGAGCTCAGCAAGCTTCTTCTCCGTTTCGGCAGCGGCTTCCTGTGCCTCTGCTTTCAGAGAAGCGAGCTCTGCTTCAAAAGCAGCCGTTTTTTCAGCCATTTCCTCTTCCACTCTTCTGGAGACGTAGTTGTCGGGTTCCTCATTATACATCTTCAGGGTGGAAACTGCCTCTTCCTTCTCGGCGACGGCAAGATCCTTCTCCGCCACGGCTGCAGCTACCGCTTCTTCCTTTTCAGCGACGACGGCAGCAACGGCTTCTTCCTTCTCGGCGACGACGGCTGCAACAGCTTCTTCCTTCTCGGCTACGACAGCTGCAACGGCCTCTTCCTTCTCGGCAGTAATCGTCTTGATTTCTTCTTCCTTTTGGATGACGGTTTCCTGCAGATCGGTGGCTTCACTGACACTCTTTTTCAGCTTGCCGGAAACATTCCCGAGGTTGACACCGAGGATCAGCGCAATCACGGCGCAGACTGCCAGGGCAATCGCGAAAATTTTGGTGTAATCCGCCTTCCCTTTGGCGGCAGACTTTTTTTCTTTTTCAGCCATAAGTCAAAAACCTCACTAGCTTAAAAACTTTCAAAGATAAGAGATTATACAACGAAATCGCAGGAACTGCAAGGGGTTAACCGCAAATCAGGGAATTTTTTTGACAGAAAACCCGCAATTCCTCAGAAACAGCTTTCCGGCTCAGGCCTCCTGCGTTCCGTCATCACAGATCATGCCGTAACCGCCCTGTTTGCGCTTGTAAACCACAGAGACAGCCTCGTCAGCCTGCATATTTTTAAACACAAAGAACTCGTGGCCCAGCAGATTCATCTGCAGGATTGCCTCTTCCGGAGACATGGGCTTGATGGAGAAGTGCTTGCTGCGGACGATTTTGAATTCCTCGTCTTCCTTCTCTTCCTCTGCGGGAGCAAAGGCCGGCGTATATTCCTTTTCCTTCTCGAAGGCACCCTCTCTCAGGCGCTTTTCCAGACGCGTCTTGTTCCGGCGAATCTGCCTTTCAATGGCTGCCACACCGGAATCGACGGAGGCATACATATCGGAGGTAAGCTCGCTTGCCCTGTAATACATGCCGTTGTTGTGGATGGTAATTTCTGCGAGGTATCTGCCTCTTTCAAGGCTGAAGGTAACGAATGCTTCCGCCTCTGTTTTGAAAAACCGGTCGAGCTTGCCGATTTTGCGGCGGGAATATTCTCTCAATTCCTCGGATGAGCCCATTCGTTTTTCGGTAAATGTGAACTTCATGATAGTTTCTCCTTTCTTTTATGAAATTCAAAATGCTATAATAAAACACCTTCCGGTGGTTTATTCACAGGATGTAATTCTGCAACGGATGTTCAATGCAGAATAAAGCAGTATGGGAGGAGCGTATTCAGGTCGCGGATCTGTTCCTCAGAGACCGGATTGCCCATCAGGTTCAGCTCCCGCAGATTCCGCAGCGTATAAAGCGGCATCACATTGCTGATCTGGTTATAGGAGAGATCGAGGGAGGTCAGGTTCTGCAGGCCGGTAATGGCGGTGAGATCCACGATATTATTCCGGCTGAGATCCAGCGTCAGAAGCGTCCGATAGGATTCGGTATACTGGAAGGCAGAGATGGATGTAATGCCGTTGCCGGAAAGCCGGAGCGTAACGAGGTTATTCAGCCGCAGAAGGAAGGAAAGATCCGTCACGCCGCTGTTGGAGAGATTGAGCTCGGTCGAATCCGTCATCACGGTGAAGGTTTCGGCCGGGATGGAATAAACCAGCTCGGAATGCACAATGTTGCACCCCGGCAGTGCCTGACGAAGCCTGTCATAGCCGTTGCCGGAAAAGCCGTTGTTGTTTTCCACATTCAGATAGCGCAGCTGGCTGAGAGAAAACAGCGAATCGAGCACCTCATCCGTCAGCCCCGTGGCAGAGAGATTCAGAGAAGTCAGCGCCCTGAGCCTGTCAAGCCCGGTGAAATTGCTCAGGCTGTTGCCGGCGAGATTCAGCTCCTGCAGAGAAGTGAGGGACCCGAGAGGAACCGTGGACGACACCATATTATACGACACATCCAGCGTGCGGATGGAGAGAAGCCCCATCAGCGGGCGGAGGTCGGAAATGTTGTTATAGGAAATCGTCAGCGTCTGCAGGGAGGGAATATCCATGAGGGGCGTAATGTCGGAAATGCTGTTGCCGCTTAAGTTCAGCGCCGTCAGATTCCGGCAGGCAGAGAGAGCGGAAATATCCGTCAGGCCGCGGCCGCTTAAATCCAGCGTGGTGACGTCGGCCTGAAACGTCTCCCCTCCGAGGGCAATCAGCTGATCCTCTTCGCCGACAGAGGCACCGTTGATGGCACAGTTCGGCAGGGCGTTGGAAAGCGCTTTCAGGGCATCATCCGTCAGTGAAACGCCTTTGATGCTCAGCATCGTCAGCGACTGGAGAGAATATAGCGGAGAGAGATCGCGGACAGGATTGTTGTCAAGATACAACGTCCGCAGGCCGGGAAGCGCCGACAGCGGGGAAAGATCCTGCACGCTGTTGTTGCTCAAATTTAAAACCGTGAGCCCGCCGAGGGAAGAGAGCTCGCTGATCTCCGTAATGCCGTTGCCGGCGAGAGACAGATTGCTCAAAGCATACATTTTGGATACTTCCGGCAATACCCCGTCCCCCAGGTTCTGATTGTCAAGGACGAGACTCGTCTCGGTAATGCTGTGGGATTTGCCGTTAATGGAAACAAGGCCGGCATTTGCCTTGATTTTTTTCTTGGCTTCAATGGAAGCGATTTTGGATGTGATGGCGGCATCGGTGGACTTCATCGTCCGCAAGGCCTCAATCGCCTTGTCATAATTGCCCTGCGCTTCATAGCACTGCGCCATCATCAGCAGGCATTCATCGGAGACATCAATCGCGATGGCTTTGCGAAGGGATGCAAGGGCGCTGTCATAATCTCCTTCGAGCGTGCTCAGCTGCGCTTCCTGAATGTAGCGGTCATAGGCCTGATTTTCCTGGATGCTGCGAATGAGCATGGCAAAAAAGAGAACACCGAATGCAGCAATCAGCAGCAATGCAAGGAAGATTCTGTTTCGCCGCCGCTTCACATCGGGAGCAACATTGCTCCGGTAGACAGGCTGAGGGATCAGGTCATCTTCCGCCCGCTTCCGTGAGAGATAGGTTTCATACCCATCCCCGGGAGAGGTGCCTTTTGCCCATTTCATCAGGCATCTTCCCCTTCTTTGCTGCTGTCATCTAAAATAGGATTCAAGGTGAGCTTAATCGGGCCCTCAGAGGGAGCGAAGGGATCATACTCGTCCTCCTTCTCTTCCCAAAGAGAGGGCTTGGGGAGATTTTCCGCCTTTTCTGCAACCGGAGTGACTTCTGCCTGCGGTGCTTCCGGCTTCACGGAAGGCAACAGCTCTTCCTTGCTTTCTTCTTCACCTTTTTCTGCAGGAGCTTCAGCAGGCGGTTGAGGCGCTTCTTCCTTCGGCTCCGGTTCGGCCGGGGAAGCCTGGGAAGGAATGGGCGGTTTCACATCCAGCGAATCGCCGGGCACCGGCGGCGACACGACCTTGCCGCTCTCGGGATCCACTTCCTTCATCCGCGTTTTGCTGCTCAGACCGAGGGATACAAAGAGCATGGCAAAAATCACGGCAAGCACGCTGAGCTCCATAAGCACCAGATAGGCATTGATGGGATAGCCCCCGCGGAAGGCCGGGACGATTTCAAACCCGATATGATAGGCAAGCGGAACAAGAAACAGCACAAAGAGCAGATATTTTGCCCGCAGGCCGCTGAAGACGACGGCGGAATAAACAGCCGTGAGGACCAGATAAAAGCACACACTGACCAAAATCCGCTGAACCGACATCTCCTGCTGCATGATATTATCGAAGGAGAAAAGGCGGAGCACACAGGCCATCACCCCCAGCAGGAAAGGCACAATGGTGATTTTAAACCATCTTCTCCCGAAGAAAAGGACAGAGAGAAGATAGAGCAGCGCACAAAGAATCGGCAGAGCAAATTCCACCGTGTCAAATTGGTCTCGGAAAATCGTCGGATTCAGGAAAGCGCCGATGCCGCGAAAGACAATCGACAGGAACAAGCAGAGCATGGCTGCTTTGCCGAAAAAGCTTTTTCGATCCAACGTATATCTGATATGCCGGTTTTTCATCCTGACACCTCACAGCAACACCTTTTATGGGATACTATATCATACCACAAGTTGATCCTTTCTTCAAGTAGAAACACAACAGGTCTTTCTCTTCCTTTTTCTTCTGTTGCCAAGAAGGGGCTGTTGTGTTAGAATAAACAAACAAAACCTGTTTCGTTTGCTGAATTCCGTACACAGCCGTGTACCTTGGCACAACGCACGGGAAAGATATTCTGCAGAAAGGAGAGCTGAATTTACATGGGCAACAGTGACATTTATCGCCTCGCAAAGCCAATGAAGAAAGGGCTTTTACGCCTGATTTTCAGCCGCTTTCTGATTATAGTGCTGCTCCTTTTTCTGCAGGTTGGCATTCTGTTCGCCATCTTCTGGTGGCTGGGAGAATATGTGCCGCACTTTCAGGTTTTCCGGTTTCTGTTTTCGGCAGCGATGGTCATCTATCTCTTCAATAACTCGATGGACTCGGCCGCAAAACTGACGTGGATGTTCCTCATTGCCATCATGCCCATCCCGGGAGCGGCTTTTCTGCTCTTCACCCAGACGAATCTCGGCCATCGCACGCTGAAGCGGCGCGTGGAAGAGCTGGTTTCGGAGACGAAGGACCTGCTTGATCAGCCGGAAGGCGTTCGGGAGGAACTGGAAAATGACGGCTCCGGCACCGATGACCTCGGCACGTATCTCAATCTCAGCGGGTGCTTCCCGATCTATCGGAACGAAGAGGTAACCTACTTCCCCACCGGCGAATCCTCCTTCGGGCCGATGCTGGAGGAATTGAAGAAAGCGGAACACTTTATCTTTCTGGAATACTTCATCATCGAAGAAGGATTTATGTGGAGTGAAGTCCTGAAAATTCTGGTGGAGAAAGCCAAAGCCGGCGTCGATGTGCGCGTTTTATACGATGGGTTCTGTGAAATGGCAACCCTGCCGATGAATTACCGCACGCTTCTGGAACAGCAGGGCATCAAAGCCAAGGTGTTCGCACCCGTCCGCCCTTTTGTCTCCTCCCATTATAATTACAGAGATCACCGTAAAATTCTGGTGATCGATGGAAAGGTTGCTTTCAACGGTGGCGTGAATCTTGCGGATGAGTACATCAACCGGAAAAAACGCTTCGGCTACTGGAAGGACGCTTCCGTCATGCTGCGCGGCAGCGCCGTCAGAAGCTTCACGCTGATGTTTCTGCAGATGTGGTGCATCGATGAAGAAGAGAACTCGGAGACCTCCTTCCTCCCCTATCTGGAGAAAACCGGCTTCTCGCCTGAGAAAACAAACGGCTATGTGATCCCCTATGCCGACTGCCCGCTGGATGCGGAAAAGGTCGGCGAGAACGTCTACATGGATATACTCAACCGGGCAACGGACTATGTGCATATCTTTACGCCGTATCTGATTCTCGACGGAGAAATGCAGGCTTCTCTGCAGTATGCCGCAAAACGCGGGGTGGACGTGAAGCTGATTCTCCCCGGGATTCCGGACAAAAAGATGGCTTATGCGCTTGCCAAATCCCATTATCGGGCACTGCTGGAATCGGGCGTGAAAATCTATGAATATTCCCCGGGGTTTGTGCATTCCAAGGTTTTTGTGTGTGATGATATCAAAGCCGTCGTCGGCACCATCAATCTCGATTACAGGAGCCTGTACCATCATTTTGAATGCGCCACCTATCTCTATCGCTGCTCCTGTATTTCGGAAATCGAACAGGATTTCCGGAATTCCCTGCAGGAGTGCAGAGAAGTAACGCTTGACTCGCTCCCCAACGAAAAACGCTTCTATAAAATCATGGGCAGGCTGATGAAGTTCATCGCCCCCCTGATGTAACCTCAAGGCGCCGGAACCCCGGCGCCTTGTTTGCAAAAAAAGAATCCGGTTTTTGAAAGATATTTTATCGACGTCCGTTCTGTTAAACATGAGTTGTCACGTAAATCTCCTGATAACTTTTTTTCTTTTGCATCTGTACGGCTTTTGTTGTATAATCAATAAAAATCACTCCGAGAAGCTGAGAGAAACGGCTGGAAGGAGGAGTATGCTTTCCATTTTACACAGGGAATATATCTATCTGCGGTATTATTTTGAGCTTCAGTTTCGCCAGATCTTCTGGTACTGGGTGCTGGGCATGGCAATCGGCTCGTTTGTGTCGGTTTTTGCGAAGGACGGCATCCACAATCTCTTCCGCGGGATGCGGGACAAAAAGTGGGGCGTGTTCGGGATTATTCCGGCCAGCCTACTGGGAATTGCCTCCCCTCTTTGCATGTACGGCACGATCCCCATTGCGGCCTCCTTTGCAAAGCAGGGCATGCGGGAAGACTGGCTGGCAGCTTTTATGATGACTTCGATTCTGCTCAACCCACAGCTGATTGTTTACAGCGCATCTCTCGGACCGACGGTGCTGGCAATCCGCATTATCAGCTGCTTTCTCTGCGGGATTGCAGCGGGGCTGCTGCTCTGGTTTTTTTACCGGAACAAACCGTTTTTTGACTTTTCCGGCTTTGAAGAACGGGCCAGCCACGACACGCACCCGAACCTGCTGATCCGATATCTGCTGAACCTGTGGCGGAACCTGAAGGCAACGGGGCTGTATTTTCTGCTGGGAATTCTGCTTTCGGCCATGTTCCAGCGTTATGTGCCGCAGGATCTGATGGTGAAGCTGTTCGGCGGGAACAAGGCATGGGGGGTTTTGATGGCGGCGACCATCGGCGTGCCGCTTTACGCCTGCGGCGGTGGCACCATCCCGCTGCTGCGGGAATGGCTGTGGGACGGCATGAGCTACGGCAGCGCAGCCGCCTTTATGATCACCGGCCCGGCAACAAAAATCACCAATCTCGGCGCCGTCAAAATTGTGCTGGGGATTCGCCGGTTTATTCTGTACCTTGCCTTTACCATGTTGTTTGCGTTAATAACAGGCCTGTTTGTTGACCTGATTTGTTTTTGAGAGGAGAAAAAAATGAAGAAATTGATCACTCTGTTCCTCTGCCTTTGCTTCTGCTTTGCCTGCATTGCACCCGCCTATGCCGAGGAAGCCGCTGCGGAAGCGGAGAAGCCGGTCGTCTACTTTACCGATGACATTTCACCGGAAGGGCTTGTGGCCGTTTACAAAGCACTGAACTGGGAGCCGACGGGAAAGGTTGCCGTGAAGCTTTCGACCGGTGAGGTGCCCTACAGCAACTACCTGAGACCGGAACTGATTGCGGATCTGGTGCATGAAGTGGACGGAACGATTGTAGAGTGCAACACGGCTTACGCCGGATACCGCGCTGCAACGGCTGAACACTATCAGGTTGCGGAAGACCACGGCTTTACGGATATTGCAGACTTTCAGATTATGGACGAATACGGTTCCTATGAAATTCCGGTAACGGGCGGCAAGCACCTGCAGGGAGACCTGGTGGGGGCTCACTTCCCGGAATACGAGTCGTATGTGATTCTTTCTCACTTCAAAGGGCACGGCATGGCCGGATACGGCGGAGCCATCAAGAACATCTCTATCGGGCTTGCATCCAGCATGGGCAAAGTGCGCATCCACTCCGGCGGAACCAGCGACACGCACTGGCATGATGAACTGCACATGGAATTTCTGGAGAGCATGGCGGAAGCCGGCACAGCCATTGCGGATTATCTGGGTGACCGGATCATCTATATCAACGTGATGAACCGGATTTCGATTGACTGTGACTGCGACGGATTCCCTGAGGAGCCCGACATCCATGACATCGGCATTCTGGCTTCCACCGATCCGGTGGCGCTGGATCAGGCATGCATTGACTTGGTTTGGGTAGCTGACGGGAATGAAAGCCTGCTGCAGCGCATTGAAGAGCAAAACGGGCTGCACACGCTGGAATATGCAGAGGAGATTGAGCTCGGCAGCCGCAGCTATGAGCTGGTTGAACTGGAGAAATAAATCTCGGGAGAGGCGCTGTGCAAGCACTGTTCGGGAAAGGAAAAAGGGTGCCGGTCTGGCACCCTTTTTTCATAGCCGGTATGAACTTATTCGGCGGGAGAAAAATCTTCCTTGCCGACACCGCAGACTTCGCAAACGAAATCATCGGGGAGGTCTTCCCACTTGGTGCCCTGCTCGTCTTCGTCATATTCCCAGCCGCAGACATTGCAAACGTAAACCATCGGAGTTCTCCTTTCGTTTAGTGTGAATAAAAGTAAGATCGATTACTTGAAGTAGCGCTCCAGCAGGCCTTTGAATGCCTTGCCGTGGCGGGCCTCGTCACGCGCCATCTCATGGATGGTGTCGTGCAGGGCATCGAGATTGTACTTCTTGCAGAGCTTGGCAAGATCCGTCTTGCCCTGGGTGGCGCCGTTTTCGGCATCCACACGCATCTGGAGGTTCTTCTTGGTGCTGTCGGTCACAACTTCACCGAGGAGCTCGGCAAACTTGGCAGCATGCTCAGCCTCTTCCAGGCCGGCCTTCTCCCAGTACATGCCGACTTCCGGATAGCCTTCGCGGAAGGCAACACGTGCCATGGCAAGATACATACCGACTTCAGAGCACTCCCCTTCAAAATTGGAGCGCAGACCGGCAATAATCTCTTCTCTCACTTCTGCAGGGACTTCATCCGGGAACTGCTTGCCGACGCCGACAACATGCTCGGCGGCCCAGGTCATTTCACCGACGACTTCGGTAAACTTGCTGCCGTCAACCTTGCAGACGGGGCACTTCTCGGGAGGGGTGTCTCCTTCATGGACATAGCCGCATACCGGGCAAACCCATTTTTTCATTTTGATATCTCCTTTACCATCATAAAATAGAATTTGAAACAGATTGACCTGCTTCTCGCATTATGCCATAAGCGCGGAGTTTTGTAAAGTGAAATTTCTTTGAATAAATGCAGAAAGGAAAGAAACGAAAAACACAAGATTTTGGTTGAAAGAATGCCTGTAACGTGATAAAATAACAAAATGTGCAATTAAGTAAAATTGAAGGATTGTTTGGATAAGGAGATTCAGATGCAATACACTTACAGGACAAAGGGCGTCTGCTCACAGCAGATGGAAATTGAAACGGACGGGAACATTATCACCCACGTCAACATCATCGGCGGCTGCCACGGCAACGGGCAGGGAGTTGCCCGCCTGGTGGAAGGCATGGATATGGACACTGCCATCTCCAAGATGGAAGGCATCCGCTGCGGGTTTAAAAACACGTCGTGCCCGGACCAGCTGGCACAGGCACTCAAGCAGATGAAGGCCAAGGCAGCAGAAGCTTGAAAACGCTGGAAAAAGTTTTGCGGGAGGGCTTTGCCGCTTTTCAACTGCCGCTTTCGGAAGAAGCGATTGAGCGCTACCGCATGTATCACGAAGCACTGGAAGAGACAAACAAGGTGATGAACCTGACGGCTATCACCGGTGAAGAGGAAGTTGCACAACTGCACTTTCTGGATTGCGCTGCACTGCTGACGGTTGCCGATCTGCACGGGAAAACCGTTTATGACATCGGCACGGGTGCGGGCTTCCCCGGGCTGGCACTGAAAATTGCCTGCCCGGATATGAGCCTGACGCTGCTTGACAGCCTGGACAAGCGGGTGGCGTTTCTGAAAGAGACGTGCGGAAAGCTGGGGTTTTCCGATGTGCAGTGCCTTCACGCCCGTGCGGAGGAAGCAGCAAAAGAGCACCGGGAAAAGGCGGATGTTGTGACATCTCGCGCGGTGGCAGGGCTGAACGTGCTTGCAGAGCTCTGCCTGCCCTATGTGAGAGAGGGCGGGGTTTTTCTCGCGATGAAAGGGCCTGCCTTTGAAGAAGAACTGGAGCAGGCCAAGCCAGCCATCAAAGTGCTCGGCGGGAAGACGGAGAAGTGCGTGGTTTACACCATCCCCGGGACGGAGATTCGGCACAGCGCCATCGTGATAAGGAAAGTGCGGAAGACGCCGGAACAGTATCCGCGGAGATGGGCACAGATAATGAAATTAGCAATTAGAAATTAGTAATTAGTAATTTTTTGTGACGTCGTGAGAAGTGCTTCAAGTTCAGGGGCGGTGCGGACGATGGTGTCGGCTCCGGAGGCGAGGAGCTCTTCTTCGCTGCGGAAGCCCCAGGAGACGCTGATGCAGCGCATACCTGCATTTTTGGCTGTTTGAAGATCGACCTCGGTATCGCCGATATAGAGGCACTTTTCCTGTGGGGCGTCCAGGAGGCGCATGGCTTCCCAAAGAGTATCGGGCGCCGGTTTGCGGCGAATGCCCTCTTTCTCGCCGATGGCGGTTTCCAGAAGATCCCCGAAGAAGTGGATATTGAGCTCTTTCACGGCGGGATCCGGTTTGTTGGAGACCACTGCCATGCGGAAGCCTTTTTCTTTGAGTGTCTGCAGCATGTCCATCACGCCGGGATAGGGAGCGGTTTTGATTCTGCAATGGTCCTGATACCAGGCTTTGTACTCCTGCAGAATGGTGTTTTCCTCATCCTCCGTCACCTGCCCTTTCAGGGAGCAGTGCACAAGATGCTTTGCCCCGTTGCCGAGGAAGTGGGCTGCTTCGTCTCTTGTGATGGGGGCAAGCGCATAACGGGAGAGGATGGTGTTCACCGAGTCACGCAGGTCATCCAACGTGTCGAGGAGGGTACCGTCAAGGTCAAAAAATAAATAAGGCGTATTCATAGAGGTTTCCTTTCGAGTTTGAGAAGTGGAATATTCCGTCGTTCTTTTTGCCATGCAGGCTGCTCGCGGAGACGACGCTGCACCTCGGTTTGAGATGTTGCACGCGAGCTGAGAAATTCTTATAACATCAGGTGTTGTAAGGGTTTTCTTACGCATATATTATAGCTGTGTTATTGAATTTAAGCAATGGGTGTGTTATAGTATCCATTGTAATTTTTTAAGGAGGTACCTGTTTCTGATGGAAGGATATCGTATTCTTGAGATCAAACAGAGTGTATTTGAAAATAACGACCGCGAAGCCGACAAGCTGCGCCAGGAGCTGAAAAAGAGAAAGACTTTTCTGCTCAACCTGATGTCTTCTCCCGGCTCGGGTAAAACAACGACGCTGAAACGTACCATTGCCGCACTGAAGGACGATTACCGCGTCGGCGTGATGGAGGCAGACATCGATTCTGACGTGGATGCCGCCACGATTGAACAGACAGGCGCAAAGGTAATTCAGCTGCATACCGGCGGCATGTGCCATCTTGATGCCGGCATGACACGCCAGGGCATTGAGGGCCTCGGCGATGAAGATCTGGATGTTGCCATTCTGGAAAACATCGGCAACCTCGTCTGCCCGGCAGAGTTCGACACCGGCGCTGTGAAAAACGCCATGATCCTCTCGGTGCCGGAAGGCGACGACAAGCCTTTGAAGTATCCGCTGATGTTCTCGATTTGTGACTGTTTGCTGATCAACAAGATCGACGTTCTCCCCTATTTTGATTTTGATCTGGAAGAGTGCAAAAAGCGTGCTCTTGCGCGCAACCCGAAAATCAAAATCATCCCGATTTCTGCCCGCACCGGCGAAGGGATAGACGAATGGGCTGCCTGGCTTCGGGAACAGATTGACGCCTGGAACGCCTGAGAAAGGAAGACAACACCATGAAAAACAATTCTGTAAAAACAATCGTCGCCATCGGCATCGGGGCAGCACTTTTCTTTGTGCTCGGCCGGTTTGTTGCCATCCCGAGCCCTGTGCCCAACACCAATATCTCCAGCCAGTACGGTCTGCTTGCCTTTATGGCAGCAATGTTCGGCCCCGTAGCCGGCGCTCTGATCGGGCTGATCGGCCATGCGCTGATTGACTTCAGCTACGGATGGGGCATCTGGTGGAGCTGGGTAATTGCATCTGCCTGCTTTGGGGCAATGATGGGTCTGGTTTCCAAGCGCATCCGCCTTGCAGACGGCGAATTTACCGGGAAGGACATTGCCATTTTCAATCTCTATCAGGTGGTGGCACATATCCTTGCATGGGGTCTGATTGCACCGGTGCTGGATATTGTGATGTACGCGGAGCCGGCAAATAAGGTGTTTGTTCAGGGCCTTGTGGGCGGCCTTGCCAACATCGTCACAACGGCGATTATCGGCACGCTTCTGTGCATCGCCTATGCTGCCACGAAACCCAAAAAAGGCAGCCTGAAAGAAGAAAAGTAAGAAATCAGTACGGGGTGGCTCCGGCCACCCCGTTTTCAGGAGAAAACCATGGGAGAACCCATCGTACAATTTGAACATTTTTCATTCCAGTATCATGCACAGGCAGAGCCGACGCTGCATGATATCAACCTGACCATCCGCAAAGGGGAAAAAATCCTGATTTGCGCTTCTTCAGGTTCCGGGAAAAGCACATTGGCGCACTGCATCAACGGCTTGATCCCCTTCTCCTATAAGGGTGAAATACAAGGCAGCCTGAAGATCTGCGGGAAAGAGACGCGAGAATTGGATCTATTCCGAATCTCTCAACATGTGGGAACGGTGCTGCAGGATTCCGACGGGCAGTTTATCGGCCTCACGGTAGCGGATGATATCGCCTTTGCGCTGGAAAACGACTGCGTGGAAGAACCGGGGCTTCACGAGCGTGTGCTGCAGACGGCAAAGCTTGTGGATATGGATCGGCATCTCACCCATGCGCCGGCTGACCTTTCAGGCGGGCAGAAACAGCGCGTAGCTCTTGCGGGCGTAATCGTAAACGATGTGGATTTGCTGCTGTTTGATGAGCCTCTTGCCAACCTTGACCCGGCTACCGGAAAATACGCCATGGAGCTGATTGACTCGGTGCAGAAACAGACGGGTGCCGCGGTGATCATCATCGAGCACCGGCTGGAGGATGCACTGCACAGGGATGTGGACAGGATCATCCTGATGTCCGAAGGCAGGATACTTGCCGACTGCCCTCCCGATGAGCTTTTGTGCAGCAACGCGCTGGAAGAGGAAGGAATCCGTGAGCCGCTTTATATCACGGCGCTGAAATATGCCGGGGTGACGGTGAGGGAGGAACAGAACGTCCACAGCATCCGCACCCTTTGCCTGGACGAGGAAGAGAAAACCAAAGTAAGAAACTGGGCACAGAGCTGCCCTCCCCCTGCAGAGGAGAAACCAAGGCCCGTGCTGCTGGACGTCAGGAACCTGACGTTTACTTATTCCAACGGTTTTACGGCAATCCGGAATCTGTCCGTCAGCGTGCAGGAAGGTGAGCTGGTTGCCATAGGAGGTAAAAATGGAGCGGGCAAATCGAGCTTTGCCAAGGTGCTGTGCGGGTTTGAGACGCAGCAGACGGGAGAAATATGGTTCGGCGGAGAACGGCTGGACGACAAGAGCATCAAGCAACGCGCCGATCTGATCGGATACGTGATGCAGAATCCGAACCAGATGATCTCCAAAACCATGATTTTTGATGAGGTCGCCCTCGGGCTGCGCACAAGATCCGTGCCGGAAGAGGAAATCAAAACGCGGGTAGAAGAGGCGTTGAAAATCTGCGGGTTGTGGCCGTTTCGTTCCTGGCCGGTGTCGGCACTGAGCTTCGGGCAGAAAAAACGCGTGACCATCGCCTCCATTCTGGTGCTCAAGCCGAAGATGATTATTCTTGATGAGCCTACCGCCGGTCAGGATTACCGCCATTATACCGAAATCATGGAATTTCTGCGCAAGCTGAACAGGCTGGGCATCACCGTGCTGCTGATCACCCACGATATGCATCTGTTGCTGGAATACGCGCCCCGCACCATTGTTTTTCTTGACGGGCAGATTGTGGCGGATGATAAAAGCTCCGCTGTCTTGACCAACCGGGAGCTTGTGGAGAAAGCGAACCTGAAAGAGACGAGCCTTTATGACCTTGCAGGGATGTGCGAAATCAGCGACAGGCAGGGCTTTGTGCAGGCCTTTATTGACTATGAGAAGAGGGAGAAACGCGGATGAAGAACCTGTTTCATTATATCGACCGTGACTCCCCCATCCACCGCCTGACAGGAGCGACGAAACTCGTCTGCCTCCTGCTCTGGAGTTTTGCGGCCATGAGCACCTATGACACACGGTTTCTGATTCTTTTGCCGATTCTCAGCTTTCTCCTGTTTTGGATTTCCAAAATCCGTTTGCGGGACGTCAGCTTTATGCTGGGTTTTACGGCGGTATTCATGGTGCTGAACAACGTGCTGGTGTTTCTTTTCTCACCGCAGCACGGCGTAAGCCTTTACGGAACGTCGCACGTGCTGTTTTCGCTCGGCGGGAGGAACGTGATCACAAAAGAGCAGCTTTTCTATCATCTGAATCTGGTGCTGAAATATCTCGCTTCGATCCCGATTGTGCTGCTGTTCGTCTGCACTACACAGCCCAGTGAGTTTGCCGCCTCGCTCAACCGGCTCGGGGTGAAATATCCGATTGCGTATTCCGTTTCTCTCGCGCTGCGGTATATCCCCGATATTCAGCGGGAATTCCATGAGATCTCGCAGGCTCAGCAGGCGCGTGGGATTGAAATGAGCAAAAAGGAAAACCTGATCAAACGGCTGAAGAGCGCCAGCGCCATTCTGATTCCGCTGATTTTGTCCAGCATGGACAGGATTGAAGGAATTTCCAACGCCATGCTTCTGCGCGGGTTCGGCAAAAAGAAAAAAAGGACCTGGTACATGGCCAGACCCTTTGAGAAATGGGATATTCTTTCGATGGTTTTCTGTGTGCTCCTGCTGGCTGCCGCGATGGCATTGAACGTTCTCAACGGCGGCAGATTCTGGAACCCGTGGCAATAAAATCCTCCGGATTTTATTGCAATTAGTAATTAGTAATTTGTAGTTAGTAATTGGTAGAATGATAAAAACTTCAGGCATTCCGGAGGAATTGATTGTAATGAGCAATGGGTAATTACTATAAAACCAAAAACCTGTCCGAAGGTAAAAAGGGTAGACTACCCCCTCAGTCAGATTTGCTGGGATGTAATCTGAATTAGGCTGTGACAGGGACAGCGGCAATTGTCACTTCGTAGCCTAACGCTTTGAGCTTTTTC
>JAFUGY010000123.1 GCA_017469115.1 Oscillospiraceae bacterium | reverse complement strand
TCAAATTTCAGCCGGGAATATGCGCCTTCGCCTTCAATGACAAAATCGATCTCTTTGATCCCGCCGAGTTCGGTTTCGCTGAGATTGGCAATTTCAACCTTCCAGCCGTGCATTTCGGCATACATCGCATACATCCGGTAAAGGTCAGCTGCAAAAAGCGCACCTTCTTCCCCACCGACGCCGCCGCGGATTTCCACAATCACGTTTTTTCCGTCATTGGGGTCTTTCGGAAGAAGGAGCATCTGAATCTGATGTTCCAGCTCCTCGCGCTGCTGCTTCGCTGAGGCATATTCCTCTCTGGCAAGATCTTCCAGCTCGGGATCTTCCGTCAGCTCCAGAGCGGATTCCATAACTTTCCCTGCTGCAAGATACTGCCCGTAGGCTTCGGCAACCGGTGCAAGCTCTTTCAACTCTTTCTGAAACTTGGAATAAGCAGCAGCATCGGAATAGATTTCCGGCTGTTCCAGGCGCTGTTGAAGTTCCTCATATTGTCTTTTTACTGCATCAAGGTTTTCAAACATAAAAGATGCTCCGGAAACGATATTTCATATTAGTTTATCACAATTTATGTAAACTGTAAACCGGAAAATTCAAGGAATTTCCCTTCCGCGTAAAGGCGAAAAAAGCCCCCCGACATTCCGGAGAATGACGGGAGACGCATTTTCAAGTGCCGAGGTAAGCCTTTTTTACATCCTCGTTTACGAGCAGCGCCGCTCCTGGACCGGACATTGTGATTTTCCCGGTTTCGAGAACATAGGCAAAGTCTGCTGTCTTCAAAGCCATATTCGCATTTTGCTCAATCAGGAGCACCGTGACCCCCTGCCGGTTGATCTCACGGATGATATCAAAAATACCTTTGACGATAATCGGTGCAAGGCCGAGGGAGGGCTCGTCCATCATGATCATTTTCGGGCGGCTCATCAGCGCCCTCCCGACTGCCAGCATCTGCTGTTCTCCACCGGAAAGCGTACCGCCTGCCTGCCAGGAACGCTCCTTGAGGCGTGGGAAGAGATCGTAAACCCACTGGATATCACCGGAAATATCATCATTCCGAAGATAGGCACCCATTTTGAGGTTTTCAAGAACCGTCAGATCCGGAAAAATCTTTCTACCTTCCGGAACCAGGGTAATTCCCTTTTTGACGATGCCGGTAGGATCCAGGCCTGTGATGTCATCCCCGCGGAAGACAATTTTGCCCGATACCGGCTTTACGAGGCCGGCGATTGTGCGCAGTGTTGAGCTCTTGCCCGCTCCGTTGGAGCCGATGAGCGTAATAATGCTCGATTCCGGCACCTCGAAGCTGATGCCTTTCACCGCTTCAATTCCGCCGTAATTCACCTTCAGGTCATGAATGCTGAGAATCGGTTCACTCATCGTCCGTCACCCCCAGATAGGCTTCAATTACCTTCGGATTTGCCTGGATTTCGGCAGGCGTCCCTTGTGCAATCAGCTTGCCAAAGTCAATCACATAGATTCTGTCAGAGAACTTCATAACCAGATCCATATGATGCTCGATCATCAGGATGGTCAGATTGTGCCTGTCTTTGATCTCCACAATGAAACGGCCGAGATCTTCCGTTTCCTGTGGGTTCATACCGGCAGCAGGCTCGTCCAACAGGAGAAGTTTTGGCTCAGTTGCAAGGGCTCGCGCAATCTCCAGCCGACGCTGCAAACCGTAAGGCAGGGACACAGCCAGATCATCACGATACTGGGCAAGATCCTGCTCCTCGAGAAATGCCAACGTCTCTTCGCGCATTTTCTTCTCATCCGCCTGATTGGTCCGGAAAGTAGCTGAGAAAACATTCTGCTTCGAGCGCATATGTTTCGCGGTGAGCACATTGTCAAAAACCGTCATGGATTTCCAGAGACGGATATTCTGGAAAGTTCGGGCAATCCCGAGCTTGGTGATCTGATCCGGAGTAGGCGTAATCGGCTTTACCGAGAGATATTTATCGCCGAAGAATCCCTGATAGTTCTTCTTCATTTTTCCGGAAGGATGGTTGGCCACGATCGGCTTTTCTTCGAAAGAAATGATACCATTGGTCGGCTCGTACACTCCCGTAATGCAGTTAAAGGCTGTAGTTTTCCCCGCGCCGTTGGGGCCGATTAGCGCTACAATTTCTCCCTCATTTACCTCCAAAGAGAGGTTGTTGACCGCGACAACACCACCGAACTGCATGGTAACATTTTCCAGCCGGAGGACGTTTTTTTCTTCACTCATTTGCCTGCCTCCTTTGCCGGGGATTTACTCTTTTTGCGGAAGAGATCGGTAATCTCCCGGTCCCCCATAATGCCTTTGCGGAAGAACAGCACCACAATCATGATGATGATGGAGAAGACGACAAGACGGAACCCGTTACGGAACACGTTTGGAGCTTCTATGCCGAGGAAGCTGCCGGAATCGAGACCACGCAGCCACCACTCGGAAGCCGCGACAAACAGCAGTGAACCGATTACTGAGCCGGAAATAGAACCGATGCCGCCGAGCACCACCATAAGGAGGATCTCATACGTCATAGCGCTTTTAAAGTTGCTTGCCTGGGCAATGGACAAAACCATCGCCATCATGGCACCCGATACTCCGGCAAAGAAGGAACTTGTGACGAACCTGATCATCTTGTGCTTTGCCAGGTTGATGCCCATGGCTTCTGCCGCAATTTCATCATCACGGATCGCCTTGAAGGACCGGCCATAAGTGGAATTCACCAAAAGGACAATCAACGCAATGCAAATCGTTGCAATCAGGACGGGAACGAACGTTGACAGTTTGATCGTTTCTCCCGCAAGTTTAAACTTAAATGTGCTGGTTCTGGGAAAGCTTTTGAGCAGGTTGGAGCCGTTGGTGACAGGCCCGAGTTTGCTCCACTGAAAGACAGCTCGGATAATTTCGGCAAAGCCGAGGGTTGCAATGGCCAGATAGTCGCTTTTCAGCTTCAAAACGGGAAGCCCGATCAGATAAGCAAAGATTGCAGCTGCAAGGCCGGCGATTAACACTGCCAGAATAATTCCGAGTACAGTGCCTGCCGGACCCATGGATGCACTGAAAATCTCCGGAAAAGAGAATTTGACAGCGGCATCATAATACTGATAAACCGTATCACGGGAAGAAGAGGGAATTGTGAAAATTGCATAGGCATAGGCACCAATCAGCATAAACCCTGCATGACCCAGCGAAAACAGACCGGTATAACCGTTGAGAAGGTTCATGGAAACGGCAGCGAGTGCATAAACGGAACCCTTCTGCAAAACCGTCATCAGCATGTACATGGAATTGGTAGGTTTGATCTTCTGGTCAAGAAACAGAACCAGTGCAAGGAAAAGAAGAACAATCAGAACCGCAAGCCAGTTCTTTTTGTGGTTTGTTTTTGTCATTCCAAAGCCTCCTTATACCTTGTCCGTCTGCTTCTCGCCGAAAAGCCCTGTCGGCTTAAAGACAAGAATGATGATCAGCAGAACAAACGTAAACGCATCCGAGAACGTGGCAAGACCGATCTGTTCTCCGATGACACCGTTGACAATCAGAATGGTATCCAGCCCTTTGATGATACTCTCGCAGATGCCGATGATAAACGCGCCGATCACCGCCCCGGGGATTGACCCGATCCCGCCGAACACCGCTGCAACAAAGGCTTTCAACCCAGGCATACCGCCGGAAGTGGGAACAACACCGGGATAGTTGGTGAAGTAAAGCATGGATCCGACCGCTGCCAGGAAGGTACCGATGATAAATGTGGCGGAAATGACGGAGTTAATGCGAATTCCCATCAGCTGGCTGGTCTCAAAATCCTTGGAGACCGCTCGCATTGCCATCCCGAGTTTGGTGTGATTGATGAGCATCACAAGGGCAACCACAAGCAGAATCGTGAGAAACGGGGTAATCACGGTGACACGTGTGGTATCCAGCCCGAAAACGGTAACGCGGTCAGAGATCCAGGGAATGGCCGGATAATTCTTGTTCAGCCCGCCGGTAATATAGAGGGCGAGATTCTGCAGCAGGTAACTCACACCAATGGCCGAGATCATAACGGACATTCTCGGCGCACTGCGAAGAGGCCTGTAGGCAACACGCTCAATGGTAAAGCCGAGCATGACCGTCAGCACAATCACAGCCGGTATTGCGACAAACAACGGAAAAGAAGCCGCAATATACACCATGAGCAACCCAGCCACCATAAACACATCGCCGTGGGCAAAGTTGATCAGCCGCAAAATACCGTAGACCATTGTGTATCCGATGGCAATCAGGGCATACTGGCCGCCGACAGACACGCCGGATATGATATACGGCAAGGCAACTTTAAAAAAGTTCATAAGAGAATCCTCTTTTCGGATTGAGTTGGAAAAAACAGAAAGATGGGAGGGCGAAGCGCCCTCCCCTGCTTTTTGGATTTACGTTAGAAGATCAGGCTGCTTTTGCAACGGTTACGAAATCCCAAACACCTGTTTCGGTGTTGCAGCTCTTCACGAATGCACTGTCACGGACAGCATCGCCGGTATCATCAAGTGCAATAGAACCTGTTACGCCGTCATAAGTGACAGAAGGAATGACTTCAAGAACTTCTTCCGGATCCACGGAACCTGCTGCCTTGAGAGCTTCCAGTGCAAAGAAGTAAGCATCGTAGCCCATGACCGTTACGGCTGCCAGCTCATCGTTACCGCCGTTGTTTGCGAGATTGACAGAGTCACCGGAAATCCATGCCTTGATGCCGGCATCGAACTCGGCATCTGCGCCTTCCTGGTAGAAGGTGGTGACGTTGATGTTCAGATCAGTGCCCTTTGCAGCCTGCAGGATGACGTTGGAGTCCCAAGTGTCACCGGCGAGGATCGGCATACCGAGAGCCTGGGTATTTGCCTTTGCAATAATCTGGGCTGCAGCTTCGGTAGATACCGGGCTGAAGAAGACATCGCAACCCTGATTCTGAGCGTTGGTGATGTAGGTGGAGAAGTCCTGCGTGCCTTCGGGGAACTGCTCATAGACGCAGTTTTCTTTGCCGAATGCAGAGATGAAGTAGTTGCAAAGACCGCCGGAATAGTCATCGCCCTGCTTTGCAAGGCAGTAAGCCTTGGAAGCGCCGAGAGATTCCTTGGCGAAGCCTGCAAGGACAGTGCCCTGGAACGGGTCGAGGAAGCAAATGCGGAAGTAAACTTCGCACTCAGAAGTGACCTGCGGGTTGGTGCAGGTGACGCCGATGGCCGGAACCATGGCATTGGCAAAAGTATCGCCGGCTGCGATGGAGACGCCCGAGCCGTAGGAACCCAAAACAACGGAAACGCCGCCGGAAACAAGAGACTGGGCTGCGGAAGGAGCCTTATCGTTGGAAGAGGCATTGTCCGCATAAACAAGCTCCACACTGTAGGTCTCGCCGCCGATTTCAACTTCGGGGCAGACGGAATTTGCATACTGCATGCCGAGAACTTCCTGCTTGCCGCCGGCGCCGTTATCACCGGACATCGGCTCAAAAACGCCGATTTTTACAACATTGTCTGCATAGCTGACTGCGCAGAGAGCAAACACCATGCACAGAGCAAGCAGCATAGCCAAAAACTTTTTCATTTTCTTTCCTCCATAGCAAAATAAATGTCCGCGCAGAAAAGACACCTGTATTTCTCCGCGATAACGGCATTATAAACCAAATTTTTTTAACTCGCAAGATATCACATTGTCAAATTTCCGCTCTGTACTGTGGGATTATTTGGTCAAATTACACAATGGATGGCCCTGTACGGTAATCTTCCCCGCATTTTGTGTCGTGATAGGGCGGAAAGGAGAGCATATAGAGGTCATGCGCGGATGCGCCGAGCGCGAACAAACGCGAAGCTGTTTCCGTTCCGGCAGTCTCCAATTCTTTCGGAAGTGTAATAACCGGGACTTTCGTCTTCCCTTTTAGAGAGGAAAGAAACGCTCTGCCCCGCTCATTCATCGCAAGAAGACGTGCATACGGCGGCATCCCTTCGGCATCGCCGCGGGATATCCCGAGAGAAGCACACATCACCGCACGCCGCACGCGGGAATGGGTATATCGACGCGTTTTTGCCCTGTCACAAATCTGCAGCAGGCTGCCGCCCTCCCGAACGGCCTCATAGAGTCGGCTGCCGAGGCCGTCGGCACAATCCGGCAAGGCGAGGAACGCTTCTTTTGACAGCATGCGCAGACGGGAAAGACAGACAAGCTCAAACCGGGAAGGATCGGCATGAGGTTCCCGCATGACGCCGGAAAGAATCCTGGAACGGATTTCCGTAGCAGAGGGATACACCCCTTCTCCCAATTCATCGTGCCCGCTGCCGATGCGTTTCACCGGCAACGGAATAACATCCTGATCTTTTAAGGCAAGCAAATATTCCACCCCCAGCACATCATTGGGAGAAGAGACCGCATCCTGCCCGAGGACAAGATCCCGCGCCTGGGGATAGGTGAGATTGGGATGGACGCGAAGGCAGGCTTTTACGTTCCCGGCAAAACCGGGAGCAGCTATCTTTTCCGCCGCAGCGGCGAGTTTCTCCAGATCTGCCGTCTCACTGCCGAAGCTCAGATGCGTGATACCGAGGGCACAGAGCAGGGATACCGCCCCACGGGCAAAGCCTTCTGCAGAGGAAAGGCACCAGGGCAGCGGCAGCTCGAAAACGGCATCCGCTCCGCCCCGGCAGGCGGAGAGCGCCCGCATCGCCTTGGGTTGGATGGCCCATTCGCCTCTTTGCACAAAATCGCCTGACATGACGGCGATCACCGTGCTGTCCTCCCCCGCCCATTCCCTCGCTTTGGCTATCTGATAGGCGTGCCCGGCATGAAAAGGATTATATTCTGCAACAATTCCGATGATTTTACCCATTGCACATTGACCTCAAATGTATTAAAATAATTGTAGCGCAATTTTATTTTATTGACAATAGGAAAGGAAACCCATCTACTATGAAAATTCTTGTGATCAACGCAGGCAGCTCTTCTCTGAAGTATCAGCTCATCGATATGGAGACGGAATCCGTCATGGCGAAAGGCCTTTGCGAAAGAATCGGCATCGGCGGCCATCTGAAGCACACTCCGCTCGTCGGTGACAAACCGGTTTATAATGAAGATATCAATCTGCCGACCCATGCCGAGGCGATTGCAGCCGTCATTGACAAGCTGACGAGCGCAGAGTACGGCGTCGTCGGTTCCATGAAGGAAATTGACGCTGTCGGTCACCGTGTGGTGCATGGCGGCGAGAAGTTCGCCTGCTCCGTGCTGATTGACAATGCCGTTATGGAAGCAATTGCACAGTGCACCCCGTTTGCTCCTCTGCACAACCCGGCCAACATCACCGGCATTCTTGCCTGCCGCGAAGTGATGGGCAATGACGTCCCGATGGTTGCTGTATTTGACACCGCATTCCATCAGACCATGCCGAAGAAAGCCTATATGTATGCTCTCCCCTACGACTATTACAAGCAGGACGGAATCCGCCGTTACGGCTTCCACGGCACCAGTCACAAGTACGTCACAGCCCGCTGCGCAGAGATTATGGGCAAGCCGATTGAAGAGCTCAAGCTCGTCTCCTGCCACCTCGGAAACGGCTCTTCCATCTGCGCGGTTGCAAACGGCAAGAGCGTTGACACCTCCATGGGCTTTACCCCTCTGGCCGGTCTGCCGATGGGCACCCGCAGCGGTGACCTCGACCCGGGCGCCATGCAGTTCATCATGAACAAGCACCATCTCGCCATCGACGATATGCTCAATGTGCTCAACAAGAAGTCCGGCGTGGACGGCGTTTCCGGCGTCTCTTCCGACTTCCGCGATCTCGACAGCGCCGCCAGCGAAGGAAATGATCGCGCACAGCTCGCTCTGGATATGTTTGCCTACTGGGTAGCCAAGACGGCCGGTTCTTACGTAACTGCCATGAACGGTGCGGATGCCATTATCTTCACTGCAGGCGTCGGCGAGAACAGCGGCGACACGAGAAAAGCCATCTGCGATTACTTTGGTTATCTGGGCGTTACCATTGATGCGGAAGCCAATAAGAAACGCGGAGAAGATGTGATGATCTCCACTCCGGATTCCAAAGTCAAAGTCTTTGTCATCCCGACAAATGAAGAGCTTGTCATTGCCCGCGATACGCGTGACATCATCTGCAGCAAGTAAGCACTGCCTTTCCTGACATAATACGGCTATGGAACCCTTCACTGATTTTACGTTTGAATCTTCCACGGGGAAGAATATCATCCATGCGAGAAAATGCGTGCCGGAAGGACCTGTTCGCGGTGTAGTGCAGATTGCGCACGGCATTGCGGAACATATCGGCCGTTATGAACAATTCATGGCTTTTCTGGCACAAAACGGCTTTGTGGCCGTCGCCAATGACCACCTCGGGCATGGGAGTTCCTTCCGGGATGATACGGAAAAAGGCCTCTTCGCCCTTGAAAACGGGTGGACCTATGCCGTGGATGATATGGCGAAGCTGCACGATCTGATGCAGAAGGAGTATCCCGGCGTTCCGTATATCCTGTTCGGGCATTCAATGGGATCCTTCCTCACACGCACTTTCATCATTCGTTATCCGGAAAAATACGATCTCGTCATTCTCAGCGGCACAGGCCATCAGGGCAAAGCGCTGGTGCTCGGCGGCTGCCTGATGGCGGATGTGCTCTGCAAAACCAAAGGCGCCAACGCCTGGGGTGACACGCTCAACAATGTGGCATTCGGTTCCTATTGCAAACGCATTGAGAATCCCCGCACTCCCTGTGACTGGCTGAGCCGTGATGAAGCCGTGGTGGATCGTTATGTGGCGGATGAAAACTGCGGATTCGTCTGCAAAAACGGGCTTTATCGTGATATGATGCACGGAATCCGCTTTATCATGGATACGAAAAACGTCGCGCGGATGGAGAAAACGAAGCCGGTATACTTCATGTCCGGAAAAGAAGACCCCGTCGGTGATTACGGAGAAGGTGTGGAGCGTGCCTACAAAGCATTTTGTGATGCAGGCTGCACCGACGTGATGCTGAAGCTCTATCCCGGCGGAAGGCATGAAATGCTCAACGAAATCAATAAAGACGAAGTTTACCATGATATCCTGAACTGGATCGAAAGCAAGCTTCCCTGACGAACAATGCTTGCTCCGGCGGTCATATTCGCTGAAGCAAGCATGTTTTTATTTCGATTCAGTTTAGATTCCGTGTGTATACTCTTCCTACAGATCAGGTCAAGCAGGAGGTGAAAAAATGAAACAGCGTGTGATTTCAGCAGTGGTTCTGGTTGCCGTCTGTGCGGCATGCTTTCCCTTTGAGATCAGCCGCGTGCTTCTGATCGGAGTTGTCGGTATGCTCTGCGCATATGAATACCTGCACAACATGAAAACGATCGGCATAAGATGCACGGAGTGGGTGCTTTACGGGTATTTGGCGGTTGAGCTGTTTCTCACCCTGACGCACAGCGGCCTCATGGCCTATATTGCATGGTTTACCATTGCAGTCTATCTGGCGCTGTTCTCCGGCGTGCTCCATCGGGAAGTCTCCGGTAGGGGTGCGCTCTACACGGTGGCGGGGCTTTCCTACCCCTGCTTTCCGTATGCGCTGATGATGATCATTTCCATCCGCAGCCGCTGGCTCATCACCTTTGCCCTTGGCTGCCTCTCCTGCTGGACGTGCGACACCTTCGCGCTCTTCGGCGGGAAGCTTTTCGGCAAGCACAAACTCGCGCCTGAAGTCTCCCCCAAAAAGACGGTGGAAGGCTGCCTCTGCGGGGCTGTATGCTCCGTGCTGGCAGGAGTAATCATTTATTTCATCTCTTTGCGCTTTACTCCGATTCCCTTTCTTCCGTGTGTCGTCACTGCTCTGGCCAGTTCCACAGCAGGCCAGATCGGCGATCTGGCGGAATCTCTTCTCAAACGGTATATCGGTGTAAAGGATTTTTCCAACCTGATCCCCGGGCACGGCGGCTTCTTTGATCGGACAGACAGCCTGATGTTTTCCGTCCCTACCGCCTACCTCTGTTTATATCTTTTCGGCCTGTAACATTTCATCCTGAGGTTACAAAACGGGAGAGCATTTTTACGATGCTCTCCCGTTTTCTTTTTTTAATGGAACAAATCTCCCAGATGGGAAAACCAGTTGGTCACTTCCCGCAAGGTCCGTCTGATCGTCCTGAAAAAGCGGGCAGCTTTCGACGCCGTCTCCGTGGCTTTGGCAACCGTCTGCTGCAGGTCCTGAAACTTCGCGGCAAGCGACTGCTCCTCTTCTCCTCCGTCGGAAGAGCGGAAGAGTGAAACCAACTTTGCAAGCTGATCCTCCTGTAGGGAAAGCCCCTGCTGCGAAAGTGCCGAACGGATCAGCGTTGTCAGCGTATCCTCCGACAGGTTTTGTGCTGCATCCAGAAGTGTTTTGATCTGCCCGGCAATCTCCGTCAGCTTTTCTTCACTGATGACACTGCCGTCAGCTCCGGTAATTCCGAGTATTTTCATCGCGCTGGCTATCCATGCCGTGGAATACGATGCCTTTGGGGCAGCCTCCGGACTGATCTGTTCGGCAAATGCTGCTTCCGGCAGCAAGCATGACACAAAACACAGCAGCGCCAGCAAGAATGAAACCGTTTTTTTCATGCCCTGTTATTTACAGGCACAGGCTCAAGTTCAGAACAGACCGGGCAGACTGATGCCGGACTGCAGCTTCGCCATAGAGGCATTGCTCTTGTCTTCGCAAAGCTTCAGCGCTCCGTTTACGGCTGCAACGATCATATCCTGCAGCATTTCCACATCATCGGGATCAACGGCTTCCGGATCAATCTCGATGGATTTGAGTTGACGGGAGCCCATCACAACCGCCTTGACGACACCGCCGCCGGCAGTGAACTCAAATTCGGAAGCTTCCAGCTCCTGCTGCATTTTCATGATTTCCTGCTGCATTTTTTGCGCCTGGCGCATCATATTTGCCTGGCTGCCTCCGGAAAAGCCGCCGCGATAACCACCTTTACCCATAAATCAAAACCTCTTTTCTTTCTTATTACGTTAGCCTGGTAAATTTATTATACAAACCGAACCTCCGGGAACTTCCGGAGTTCGTCCAGGCTGTGCGTGCCGACAACAGGGCGTTTTTCCACCACTTTGGCTGTAACCGGTCTACCCACCAGTTCAGATGCAGTATTCCCCAGAACATCCAGAACATCCTGCCGCTTAAACCGCATGAAATAGAACCCCGGCTCAGCCTCAACCGTCAGAATGTCTCCCTCCAGTGTGGCTGACACCGTGCTGAGAATGGCTGCAATATCACGCGGGATCTGATCCTTTGCTTTTTCACAGATTGCCGGCCAGAGCTCTCCCGTAAACGGCTGTGCAGCAACGGATGGGGCAACATCCTCCACAGGTTCGGGTTGCTCCCTGAGAGCTTCCGGCTGCGGTTGAAACTTGGGAATCTCCTCCGTCACAGCCGGGGCTTCCGGCGGGTGCTCAGGCATCGGCACTGCCGGCTCTTCCGCATTGGCAGGGGCAGGTGCAGCCGTCATCACGACGCCGTTTTTCAACGCCTCTTCCAACGAGGCGACCTTTCTGCGAAGGCCCTCCAACGTGTCTCCCGCTACTTCATCACAAAGAGAGATCAGGCAGAGCTCTGCCGTCATCCGTGGGTCAAGCCTGTCCTTCATACTGCCGAGAGACGCCTGCAGGGTTTCCAGCGTGCCGGAAAGCTGCCTGGCAGAAAATTGGGAAGCAAAGCCTGCCAGCATTTTCTTTTCATATCCGGCGTATACCAGTTCGGAAGCATGCTGCGGAGCAAGGTTCATCATCAAAATATCGCGCACCAGCCTGCTGAGTTCCTTCAGCAGTGAGGAAGGATCCTTTCCTTCCATCCAGAGGCTGTGAAACAGCTCCACAGAGCCTGCAACGTCATGCGCGCAGATCTTTTCAAACAATTCCAGAGTACGCCGGTTGCCGGCAAGCCCGACCGCTGCATAGATTTCATCCACCCCGATCTTGCCGTAGGAAGAGCACTGGTCGAGCATGCTGAGCGCATCGCGCACGCCCCCTTCTGCAAGACCGGCAAGCAGGGAAGCTGCATCCGGCGTCAGGGAAAACTGCTCCTGATGGGCGACCTTCAGCAGATACTCGGCGAGATCTTTGGTGTCAATCCGGCGAAAGCTGTGCCTCTGGCAACGGGAAAGAATCGTAGCGGGAACTTTCTGCAGCTCCGTCGTGGCAAGGATGAAAAGCAGATGCTCCGGAGGTTCTTCCAGAATCTTCAGAAGTGCATTGAAAGCACTGGTGGAGAGCATATGCACTTCGTCGATAATATACACTCGCTTTTTCACCGTGGCAGGTGAAAACACTGCTTCTTCCCGCAAGGCACGCACATTATCGACCCCGTTGTTGGAAGCGGCATCCAGCTCTACAATATCCATCACGGAGCCTTCGGCAATCGCCCGGCAGGAAGCACACTCACAGCAGGGATTACCGTTCTGCGGGTTTTCGCAGTTCACTGCTTTTGCCAGAATACGTGCACAGGACGTTTTGCCCGTGCCCCGAATCCCGGTAAAGAGATAGGCATGGGAAAGGCGGCCGGAGATAATCTGGTTTCGGAGAGAATCAGTAATATGCTTCTGGCCGATCACATCATCAAATGTCTGCGGCCGCCATTTGCGATACAATGCCTGATACATTCTCCGCGCTCCCTTCCAATAAAAACAAGGCCCTTGACAAGACTGCACACCCTCGCTCGAATCATGCTGTATACCCGCCCATCCGGCAGCTGGCTCAGCCCCGGCTACCTCACGGCACACGAAAAGCACCGCTTAATGCTGCTTGATTCCTCACCTGACATGGTTCACGGGTTTTCGTTGCGCGAGACCGAAACGTCATCACTGCTCACCGGCAGCTGACAGCACATAGCACACCCTCATCGCGGGAATTCGCCCCTGCTGTAGCGGATTGCAGGTAACAGGGCACCGCTGGCTCCCCGACTAGTGCAGCCTTGTCAAAAGCCTTGGGAGTATTTTACTACAAACCAAACAGAATTGCAATAAAAATTTTACAGAGGCCAATTTTTTTCTTTACTTTCCTAAATTTTATGGTATAACCCGACTTTGCCAGTTCACGGGAACAACAGAAGCAAAGAT
>JAFUGY010000122.1 GCA_017469115.1 Oscillospiraceae bacterium | reverse complement strand
GCTGTGAAAACTTCGTCCAGCGTTACCGGTTCATTCTTTAATATATAATAGAAGGGTCCGTTGCTGAGGTCGGCAGGGCCGGCCGGTTCATCGGCTGTTTCTTCTGTTTCCGTATTGGAATTATCAGCATCTTGTTTCGGTTCCGTTGCGGAAGTGTCAGTGTCTTCTTTCGGTTCAGTTGCGGAAGTGTCAGTGTTTTCTTTCGGTTCCGTTACGGAAGTGTCAGTGTTCTCTTTCTGTTCCGTCGCGGAAGTGTCAATGTTTTCTATTGTTTCCGGTTCATCTGTCGGGATAACGTCCTGCTGAGGAACGGTCTCCGTTGCATCGGTCGTTTCCTGAACGTTCTCTTTCACGTCATCCGTCACAGTTGTGTCAACGTCCTGCTTCTCATCCGCAGAAGCGTCATTTGCCACAGGAGTAATATCGTCTTCTGCGGCTACTGTATCACTGTTTTCCGTTTTCTCTTTGAGTTCTTCCTTGGGTTCCTCGACGATCGGTTCGTCGGATTCTTCAAGCTTTTCAATCTCTTCTTCCTGCTCGCTCTCATTGGTGAAGAGATTGTCAAGATAGGAATTGAAGTCGCCTGCGTCATGGGAGGCAGCGCGGTAATCCGGCACAACGGCTTCTTCCCGCTGCCGGCGCAGAGTAGCATAGAAAGCCTCAGCCGTATCATCATCCATGAAGTAGAGCGCAACATTGCCGTACACCCACTTCACCGGCTGGAAGGACAGCAGATAACTGCCGGCCGGCATCTGAAGGATATAATCATTGTGCTCAAGAAGATCCGTCGGCTCGAACTCTTCATCTTTATAATATTCATTGTAGGCTTCGATACGGAGATCCATGCCGTCAATGAAGAGGTGAAGATTTGTATCCTCCTTGAGAATCAGGCGAAGCGTCTGCTTGACTTCCGGATCGGCTTGATACTCAATCATCTGATTGATGACGATTTCGTCATACTCCGGCTCTTCAACCGTTTGCTCGGAAGCATTCTGCGCAGGCAGAGCCTGAGAAGCATCCATCTGCTTCTCTGCTTCACCGGGTTCCGTAGCAGAAGGCTCTTTCTCCGGCGTCGTTTCATCAGAAGGCTGCTGTGCCTCCTCCTGTGAGGACGGTTCGCTTTCTTCTGTTGAAGCAGGCGTCCCGGAAGCTTCTTCTGCCGGAGCAGATGTCTCAGAAGCTCCTTCTGCAGAAACGACAGCGTCGGCAACGGCTCCGATGCTATCGAAAGTGATAACATTGGAAGTTACTTCCTGCTGCTCTTCCGCAAAGACGCTGACGGGGAACATGCTCATCAGCATGACCAACGTCAGTATCCATGCGCTAACTCTCTTGATTTTGATACTCATGGCAACTCTCTCCTTGCAATGCGTATTGGGATAATCCTGTAGTTCTGCCTTGAAAAAGCAGATAATACAACTTATAGTGGTTATTCAGATTTAAGCAGCAATATGTTGCTTTTTCTTACAAAATGGCGCAAAACTGCTACTGTAAATCTGATTATGTAAATAATATACCCCTTTACCGCTTTATGTCAACGTCTTTATTTGTCATTTTTAAAGGGGTAAAAGTTGCAAAATGTTTATTTTATGTGACTTTTTTCTCGTTTACATCTGATGCGGCGATATGAAGACCCCCCTTCCGGTTTCGGAAGGGGGGTTCCATTCAGAAACAAGCCTGAAGACCAGGCGTTCACTCAGATCTTCATGCAGACATCCCATGCACGCCAGATGGCAGTGCGCAGGTTGCCGATCGCAACGCAGTCACCCACACGGTGAACGTTGCGCTTCTTTTCGCCGACCGGGGTGGGAACGAAGCCGATGCCGTTGACAACATCATCGCACTCGACTTTTTCAACCGTACCGTCTTTATGGCGGACGATAACATAACCGTCACCAATCTCGGTGATGGTGGATTCGAGATAGACAGGGACATTTTTATATTCCATCATGTCACGCAGGAAGGATGCATTGGCCAGGCAGACATTCTGTGCAGGGACAAGGTCCTTCGCATATTCCACAATCAACGGGTGCTTGCCCTGGAGAATCATCTCATAGGCAGCTTCGCAGGCAGACTGGCCGCCGCCGAAGAACATGACTTTATCGCCGACTTCTTTCTTCTCGCGAAGGAGCTGGGTGAGGGTGATGGTCTTGTCAAAGCCTTTGACGGCAGGCATATTGCGCGGTACAGAACCGGTGGCAACAATGATTTCATCAAAGCCGCGGAGCGTGCCAAGATCGTTGACTTCGGTATTGAAGCGGACATCGATGCCCTGACGCTCGATTTCTCTGAGGTACCACTGAACAAGCTCTTTATCATTCTCTTTGAAGCTCATGGCGGAGGCTGTGAGGAACATACCGCCGAGAACGTCAGTCTTCTCAAAAATGGTGGGAACATGGCCGCGCTGCTTCAGCACGAGAGCGCATTCCATACCGCCGATGCCTCCGCCGACAATTGCGACCTTCTTCGGCTTGTTGGTAGGAACGATTTTGTATCTGTTATGCTGCATGGTGGGCGGCGTCAGAGCACAGCGGGCAAGATGCAGCGAATCTTCCATAGACTGGATGTTTGCGGTGCCTTTGTACTTGGCAAAGTTGAAGCAGCCGTTGTGGCAGCGGATGCAGGGCTTGATATCGTCTTCCCGGCCATCGAGGATCTTATCGATCCACTCGGGATCAACGAGGTTCTGGCGGGCAATGGCGACTGCATCAATGCGACCGGCGGCTATCTCCTGTGCGGCAAAGGCAGGCTCCATACGGCCGGCACAGACGACGGGGGCATTGGTGAAGTTCTTGATGTGCTCGACATCGGGGATGTTGCAGTTATCGGGCATATACTGAGGCGGATGCGCCCAGTACCAGGCATCGTAAGTGCCGTTGTCGCAGTTGAACATGGCATAGCCGGCTTCTTCGAGGTACTTGATTGCCTTTTCGGATTCTGCCATGTCACGGCCGAATTCTACAAAGTCTTCCCCGGGCATGGCACCTTTGTACCAACCCTTCGTCTTGGAGACGACAGAGTAACGCAGGGATACGGGGAAGTCATCCCCGGCATACTTGTGGATGCACTGGACGATTTCAACCGGGAAACGGAAACGGTTTTCAAAGGATCCGCCGTACTCATCCGTCCGGTAGTTCCAGTTGGCAATTGTGAACTGGTCGAGCAGGTAACCTTCGTGGACAGCATGAATTTCTACACCGTCAACCCCGGCATCGCGAAGCTTTTTCGCGGTTTTACCGAAGGCTTCCACCATCTCATGAATCTCTTCAACCGTCATCGGGCGGGAATTGACGCCTTCCACCCAGCGGTTCGGCGTTTCGGATGCGGATGCGCAGCAATATTCAACATCGAGGAAGGGTTTTGCAATTTTACCGAGGGTCGGATTCTTCAGGAGGTTCACCATCATGCCGTTCACAGCCATGGATCTGCCAAAGCCGGCAGCCAGCTGGATAAACAGCTTGCCGCCATACTTATGGAACTCAGGCATCCACTCGGCGAGCTCTTTGAACATACGATCATTCTGATACAGCCAGCGTTTTCCCATGGTATCACGCACGCACTGCATGCCTGGGAGCACAAGGCCTACGTTATGCTTGGATCTTTCCAAAAGGTGATTTGCGGCTTCCTTATCGAAGTGGCACGGTTCCAGCCAGCCGAAAAGGGAGGTTCCACCCATGGAGCACTGGACGATACGGTTTTTGATTTCGACATTTCCAATTTTCCACGGGGTGAACAGGGGCTCATATTTTTTGTTCATGCTCATAGAAATCTTTCCTTTCGTGTATTGATAGCAGACGGCGCTGATCGCGCACATCAGGTATTTTACTTTTGGATTATAACACATTGCATCCTTTTGCGCAATGTAAAATCCAGGACTGCCGTTTCGTTTCTTCGCATTTCCGGAGGGTTATTTGCCTACACAAAAGCGCGCAAAAATCCTCTCGGTTACATCTTCACGGACGGTTCTGCCGGAGAGCTCGCCGATGGCCTGCATGGCACCTTCGGCTTCCGTGAGGACGATATCGGGGGTCTCCCCCATGGATAAGGCGTTGAGCGCAGCACGAATATAGTCGAGGGCGAGCGAAACCGCTTCCGCCTGACGGGCATTTGTGAGGATTTCTCCCGCAGGAACGGAGGGCAAGGGGAAGAGCTGCTGAATGAGACTCTCGAGACGATCAAGCCCTTCTCCGGTTTCGGCACTGATCTCGACAACAGGAAGGTCCGTTTTGACGGACGCAGAGCTGAAGCCGGGAAGATCCTGCTTGGAAACCACGACAATTGCCTTCGGCGCCTGCTCGGCAAAGCGGAGGATGGCAGCATCTTCATCGGTAAAGGCGGAGGCACCGTCAACCACGGCAAGAACAAGGGATGCGTTGCTGATGGCAGCGAACGAACGCTCGACTCCGAGCTTTTCCGCTTCGTCAGCCGTTTCGCGGATGCCGGCGGTATCGATCAGGCGAAGGAGAACCTGCCCGATGCGGATTTTTTCTTCAATGGTGTCTCGGGTGGTGCCGGGGATGGCGGTGACGATTGCCCTGTCATAGCCCAAAAGAGCATTTAACAGAGAACTCTTCCCTGCATTCGGCCTGCCGATGATAGCCGTCGGGATGCCGGAATTCATCAATTTGCCTCGAGCGTATGTTTTTTGAAGCGAAGCAAGAGTGTTTTCTGCACTTTTCAGGGTAGCCTGATAATTCTGAAGGAGAAAAGGCTCAATATCTTCATCCGGATAGTCGAGCACAGCATGATAATGGGCACAGATGTCTGTGAGGGCTGAATAAATGGCATCGGATTTTTTCCCGATAGCGCCGGAGAGCTGGCCGGCAGCATTTTCTGCCGCTTCAATGGTTTCGGCGTCAATGAGGTCGGCAACCGCCTCAGCTTCCGTGAGTTCCAGACGACCGTTTAAAAAAGCCCTTTTGGTGAACTCCCCCGGTTTCGCCTGCCGGACGCCGAGAGCAAACAGCTCTTCGAGAACGGCACGTAAAAGCGTCGGCGAACCGTGACACTGGAGCTCGGCAGTGTCCTCCCCCGTGTAGGAAGACGGACCGTGGCTGACCGTGCAGAGGCAGAGATCCAGCAATTTGCCGGAACACCCGGTCAGCTGTCCATAGATCAGTTTTCGATCGGGACGATCGCTCAGTTTCCCGCCGGTGAGAGGAGTGAACAGGCGTTCGGTGATTTGAATTGCCCCGTCACCGGAGATGCGGACAATTCCGATGGCAGAGACAGCCGATCCTGTTGCAATGGCGGCAATCGGTTCACTCATTTGTCCTCCATTCAAAAGAGCTGCCCGCGCGGACAGCTCTTTGGTTTTTGTTTATTTGTTTATTAAATTACTTTTGGGAATCGTAACGGTCAGAGACGAAATAGCTCAAAGCAAGGAGGCTATCGGAGAAGTGAACATTTTCAACAATCACTTTGCTGTCGGGCTCGACAAGCTCAACATTGGTGAAGTTCCAGATCGCATTCACGCCGTTATCGATGAGCATTTCGGCCGTAGGCAGTGCTGCATCTCTGGGCACAGCGAGAACCACGATATCAACCTTATTGTTTTTCAGGAAATCGGGAAGAGCTTCCATCGGAGAAATGTGAACACCGCTGACGTCTTTCCCGACAAGACCCGGATCGACATCAAACGCCTGAAGAAGATTGAAGCCCCATTCCTGGAAGCAGAAATTATCGACAAGTGCGCGGCCGATGTGCCCAACTCCGATCAGGACTGCTGTATAACCACGGTCCATCCCCAGGATAGAGGCAATCTGTTCTCTCAGGAGAGGAACGTTGTAGCCATAACCCTGCTGGCCGAATTCACCAAAACAGTTGAAATCCTGCCTGATCTGGGAAGGCGTGAAACCAAGCTGCTGACCAAGCTCCGTAGAAGAAATGCGGTTAATGCCCGCAGTCTTCAGCTCATCCAGCTTGCGAAGATATCTCGGCAAACGGCGAATCACATTATTCGATATTTTTTCTTTTTTCAACCCAATCTCTCCTTTATCAATTCTATTGCAATCCATATATTGCACATTTTTTACTTTTAAAACACACGTTGATTATACCATAAAAAATAAAGTTTGCAAGAGCTGATTCGCAACTTTTATGGTTTTTATCGTGGATTTTTTATCTTTTTAGCAAAGATCTCGCTTGACACCCTTTACGACCGCATCAATCTCTTCCAAGGTAGTAACCTGTACCAGCTTTTGCCGATAATACGCTGCATGAGGCACTCCATGCAAATACCACGCCATCTGGTGCCTTGCTTCGAGGCAGGCAGCCCGCTCCCCTCTCTGCTCAGCGAGGAGACGAATCTGCCTGACAGCCGTATCCATGCGATCATCCAGCGGCGGAAGAGCCGGAACAGGGTCTCCGGCCAGAGCTGCATTTGCCTGAGCAAACAGCCAGGGATTGCCGAAACTGCCCCGGCCGATCATGGCAAAATCGGCTCCCGTATAACGCAGAAGATGCACGGCATCTTCCGGCGAGAAAACATCACCGTTGGCAATGACCGGAATGCTCACGGCTGCTTTGACATCACGGATCAAATCCCAGTCAGCCCGCCCGGCATACATTTGCGCTCTCGTTCTGCCATGAACCGCTATTGCCGAAACGCCGGCGCCTTCTGCCATTTTGGCAAACTCCAAAGCATTGACATTACCATTGTCAAATCCTTTTCGAAACTTGACCGTAACCGGAGCTTTCACCACACGGACCACAGCTTTCAGAATCTCTTCTGCCAGATCGGGCTTCAACATCAAGGCGCTGCCGTCACCCGACTTCACAATCTTCCCGACGGGGCAGCCCATGTTGATATCGAGAACATCTGCACCGGAAAGCGCAAGCGCTTTTACGGCAGCTTCCGCCATGACATCCGGCTCATGACCGAAAATCTGCACTGCTGAAGGATGTTCTTCCGGCGGGATATACAAAAGCGAGGCTGTTTTTTCGTCCCCGAAGACAAGAGCTTTTGCGCTGACCATTTCGGTTACGGTATAGGCAGCGCCGAGTTCCCGGCAGATTTTACGAAATGCATAATCCGTCACACCTGCCATCGGAGCAAGGAAAAACCGCCCTTGCACCTTTACATTGCCGATTGCAGCCATGGTTTCAGCAGTTGCGGGCATCGGACAGTGCTGCATTGCGAAGCCGTGGGGGTACGCCAGCGGAGCTATCCTTCGTGGAAGATGTTTTCACCGCCTCGAGACGTTTGATGGGAACACCTTCGGCTGCAAAACGGGCTTCATAATCCGTCATCACCCCGACAGAGCCGTTTTCATGCAGGTTCAGCGTAACAGCCTGCAGCACCCACCCCTCGCTTTCCATCATTTCAGAAGACCATTGGAAGAGCGGCAGATTGTCCGTCTTAAAATGAATCTCTCCGCCGAGGGGAAGAACATCTGCATAGGAGCGCAAAAAGCCGGGAGCTGTCAGGCGGAATTTTGCATCTCTGCTTTTTGGCCAGGGATCGCAGAAGTTGAGATAGATTCTGCTGATTTCTCCTTTGGAGAACATCTCACCCAAACCGGCAGCATCGGCATCGATGAACCGGACGTTTTTCAGCCCTTCACTCTGTACACGCTCCATCGCCATCACCATGGCGCTCTGCACTTTCTCGATCGCCAACAGAAGAATTTCGGGATGATTTTTAGCTGTTTCCGCCGTGAAACGACCCTTTCCGCAGCCAATCTCCAGCCGGATTTCGGCAAAATCCGGAAATCTTTCACGCCAGATCCCCTTGAAAGCCCGGGGCTCGGCAATCATCAAGGCTGTGCAATTGTCCATTCTCGTATCAAGATTCGGCTTTTTTCTCATTCTCATAAACTGTCACCTGCCGGAATTGTCAAAATAACTTTTTTATTAAACAACAAAAATTGGAAAATAGCAATAAAAATTATTGCGAAATTCTTTTGAATCGTGTATAATACCTCCTGCTTGAGATTTGGCAAGCATCTCTCAGGTCATCTCCGGGTGTAGCGCAGCTGGTAGCGCGCCTGATTTGGGATCAGGAGGCCGCTGGTTCAAGTCCAGTCACTCGGATTGAAGAAAAACCTCTTAAGCTTTTGCTTAAGAGGTTTTTCTTATTCCCATATCCGGAATTATGCCGGTTCATATTCACAATTTGTAAGTTCCGTCCCATCGGTATCATAGTGGCGGCTGTAAACCAGGTGATTGACATAGCTAATATAGATTTTGTAATAGGTGCCGTCATCCGCATGGTAAACAAAATCGGTGCTCCCGAATTCTGCTTTCATCTCAACATGATTCGAACCGTCAGCATCCAGAAGATGCAGCGTCACCTCATTGTCGGATATCGTTACGCGCGTCGTCAAATTCAACAGAGGCTCTTCCGAACCCTCTCCGGCTGAATACGGAATCAGGGCAATATCGCCGCCGAGGAACTTCCAATTGCCGCAATACGCGTAATAGGTAAAGAGCCATTCATCGTAAGATTCACGATCAGGAAAGTCATCGTCATAGTCCTGCAGCCACTGATGAGCCTTTTCCAGCTCGCCGGCAGCAAGGAGATCGTAAAATTCCGCGGTGTAGTTCCCGGCTTCGCGGGCGCGGAGAGCGAGATCTTTGCTGTCTTTATAATCGCCCAGCGCCTCGAATTCTGCCGCTACCGCTTCGCACACGGGGAGAATGCCTTGCTGAGAAGGAGCTTCTTCATAGATAAATTCAACACCGTCTTTGGTAAAACACTGCTTGAGCTGATAAACATGATCGCTGCCGAGGGCAGTGAGGACAGAACCCGGCATCGAAACAATTGATTTTACCTCTTTATCGCTGCTGGGGAGCAGATAGATACCGCGCGTTTTGTTGCTCTCCACAAAAGCGAGAGCCGCGGAGGCACGCCGGTAAAGAGCTTCCGTTGCCATGTCGGCAGAATCGCGGTAATCGCCGAGGGCCAGGAAGGCGTCTCTCGCGCCGAGGTATTCCCCATCTTCAAGCAGTTTGACGGCAGCATGATAACGATCCAGAATTTTCTGATCCTCAAAAGCCTGAAAGGCTGCATCGATGCTGCGGATGGTTTCTTTCGCATCCCGGTAGTCGCCCAGAGGCTCCAGGAGTTCCTTTGCTTTGCCGTAAAGCACCATTCCGAGATCATCGGAATCAGAAATGTCACTTCTGGAAAGGCCGGCAAGCGGCAACACGGAAGCATCACTCTTCTGTGCCCCTTTATAAACAGCCATAGCTTTCCGATAGAGGATTTCATTTTCCGCGTAGTTCCGGGAATCGAGATAATCACCGAGATCTTCAAAGAGCTGCCGGGCTTCGTCGTACTTGCCTTCTTCCAATGCTGTTTGGGCGTTGGCATAGGCTTCTCGGCGGGCAAGGAAAGGAGGAACCGTGGAAAAGATCAGCGCAGCCGCGAGAAGAAGCGGCAAGACAATCATGGCAACCTTCAGGAAGACCCGGCCTTTCTCTTTCTTTTCCTTATGAATCTGCTCGTCTTCCTTCTTTTCAGCATCGGCACGCTTTTTGGCATCCGATTTCAGTGTTTCATAATTCACCGTCTGAAAAGCATCTTTATTGCGGCGACAGTTATAACATTTTTCTTTGTCTGCACGGTTGATGGCTCCGCAGGTACAATACCAGATGTCTTTTTCAAGCAGAGGCATATACGCGCCGTCACGCCCATATCGGGCGGTGAACATCCGCGCGGCTTCTTCGCTGCCGAGCGCTTCTTCCAACGGTTTTGCCCGGCCGACCGGTTCAAACCCCTTTTCGTTTTTCCAGGTGCTGTAATCGCCGAAGGTTACCTCGGAGACGAACACCATAAAGGAACGGACGTTGTTATCCGGCATGGGAATCAGCTTTCTGCTGCCGAATTCCTGATCATGCAACACTTTCAGAGAATTATAACGATAGATAACCTCCTGAGGATACGGATCACCCCATGGGCTGTAGGGCTGGATATAAACCGTGGCTGCTATGACTTCTCTTTCATCGATATTCCGCAGATGAAGATTCACGGATACTTTCTCTGAGAATCTGTCCATCACGAGAACCCCACTGTAGATTAACACAGGAGAATCTTTGGTATAAAGTGCCGTTGGTAAAGTATACAAGTCTATTTTTTTGTTATTCTTTTCCGCCATAAAACCGCCCCCTACAAGAATTCGCTTGTGACAGCTTTCTGAGTTGACATAATAACACTTTTTTCGTTGGATTTCAACAGGGAAGTTGAAAGGAAGCAAAATAATTTGATGATTGGCAAGCAAAGTGAAATATGATATATTATAAAGGACTGAAAATCGGTTTGGGATGAAACGCGGGGGCAGCTTGATGACAGGTTTTTTGGCAAAACATAAATCGGTTTGGGAAATTCTGAAAGAGGCGGGGCTCTGCCTTTTGATCATTGCTGTTCTCCTGACGATGGACAGATGCCTGGAAAACCTGTATTTCTTTTTCCTGTATGACACAGGAAAGAGAGCACTGGATGTTTTTATGGCACTTTATCTCCATGCCCACCGTTGTTTCACGGTTCTCATTCCGGCCGGGTTTCTTGTCTGGCTGTGGGTGAAGCGGACTTCTCTCCGTTTTGGAGCACTGCTCCCCATCTGCGGCGCTTATCTTCTGTATCTGCTCACTTCGCTGCTCAAGAGCAACGGGGAATTTCCTGCCCGGTGGGGGAACACCACTCTGTACCCCATGGTGATGCTTCTGTTTGTCACGATGATGTGCAGCACGGAAAGGGGAATCAGGCGGTTTTGCCGCGTCGGGAGTGACGTTTATATACTGCTGGCACTGTTGAACATCGCTTTTACGGTTCACCCGCAGCTCTACCACTTTTTTACCGACTGGGAACCGGATTTTCTGCTCTCGGCTGATAACCTGACCGGCTTTCCGCTTCTGTTTGGCGCTGTGCTTGCACTGCTGGATCTGAAGTATAACCGAAATGAATTTCGTTGTATTCTGTATTTTATTCTCTTTTTTGCCAATCAGATTCTGATTCATTGCGCCAGTGCGATGATTGCCGGAGCAATTCTGGGCATCTCTCTGTTTTTCCCCCGTATCCGCAAACTGATGGAGAGAAAATCGCTGACGTTGTTTGTGCTGCTTTCTATTCTGCTCTGTGCGCTTTTATGCTTTTGTTCGTGGTTCTACTTCCACACCGAGCTCGGTTTTCGGCTGATGGACCATCTGCTCGATTTGCTGAAATCGCTTTATATCCGTTTTATTATCTGGAACGGCGTATTGGCACTCATAGTAAAGAAGCCTATCCTCGGATACGGGCTGGGAGAACAGGCGGAATTTTTCCAGCGCCCGAACACCAGCCTCAGCTACAATGCCCACAACGCCTATCTTCAGACGCTTTATGAAGGTGGGTTCGTAACCACCTGCGGTGCGGTTGCGGTTCTGGTTTTCACATCGGGAATCTTGAAAAAAAGCCCTGACAGAAAGCTGGCCGGCTTTTTCACTACAGTGATTTTTGCAGAGCTGATCATGATGCAGTCATCCATCACAAGTTGGTTTACCTGGTATCCCGTATTTCTGATTGCGCAGATTGCTGCCATGGTTTGTACGCTTCCTTCCAAAGGTGATGTTCATGAAAACGAAGAATGAAAGGCATTTTATCTCCTATCGCTGTATCTTGATTCTCCTTCTGGCTGCGTTGGTGATTCTACTGATCCCGATGCTTGTGATTGCACGGTATGACGTGCCGGCAGCGGACGACTTCAGCTTCAGCTGTGAAACTCATGCCTCTGTTCGTGACGGAGGCTCTCTTCTGAACCTTCTTGCCGGTGCCGCAGAGAAAACCCGTATGGTTTATGACACGTGGCAGGGGTCATTTGCGGCCGTATTTCTCATGGCGTTCCAGCCGGCTATCTGGGGGCTGAGCCGTTACGGCTTGACGACGTGGCTGATGGTGTTTTCGCTGATCGGTGGGATCTTCTTTTTCTTTCACCGGCTGATGCATGGGGTTTTCGGTGTTTCAAAGACGTTGGCAGCAATCATGGCAACAGTTGTTTCCATAGCGTGCACACAGTTCCTCCCCTCTCCGAATCAGAGCTTTTACTGGTATAACGGAGCCGTCTACTACACCTTTACGTTTGCCGTGCTGCTTGTACTGTTTTCCGTGATGATCGGATATCTGCTTTACGGAAAATGGTGGAGAATCGGCATTGCTGCTGTTTTGAGCATCGTGATCGGAGGAAGCAATTATATTACAGCTCTGTTCGCCTGCATCTGTGAAGTGTTGCTTCTTACCGGATTGATTTGGAAAAAAGACAGACGATGGAGTGTGCTTCTGCTCCCGACTGCTCTGCTGTTCATCGCTTTTGTGGTGAGCATACGGGCACCGGGCAATGCCGTGAGACAGGGGCTATCCGAAACACACCCCGACGCCGTAAAGGCGATTTTACAATCGTTTCTCGCTGCAGGGCAAAATGCGCTGCACTGGATGGATCTTCGCTTTGCTGCATGTGTGTTTTTCCTGTTGCCGTTTCTTTGGAATGGGGCTAAGCAGAGCAGCTTTTCGTTTATTCTCCCCGGAGCGGTAAGTGCATTCAGCTTCTGCCTGTTTGCATCGCTCTTCACCCCTCACCTGTACGCGCTGGGCAGCGATGGGCCGGAGAGATTAAAAAACATCCTCTATTTTGCTTTTCTGATTTTCAGCGTTTTGAATCTGTTCTGGTGGCTGGGCTGGATCAGCAGAAAAAGAGCAGAAACCAGGGAGAAAGAAAACGGAATTTCATGGAAGAGTTTTTGTGGTTTTTCCGCTCCGGCTGTCCTATGCCTTGCCGGTTCCGTATTATTGTTCCATGGTACAATCACTTCCGTCGCGGCGCTCAGTGAACTGCGAAGCGGTGAAGCACAACACTATTATATACAGGCAACCGAACGACAAAAAGTTCTGGAAGACCCAGGCATTTCAGCGTGTGAATTCACGCCTTTTGATACGAAACCGTATATCCTCTTCTTTACCGACATGACGGCCGATCCGACTTCTTACGAAAATGAGGATACTGCTACCTTTTACGGAAAAGCCTCGATTGTGGTAAAAGAATAGCGTTCATTTTTCATCATCTCTTCTTTGAATTTGAACTTTTTCTTGACATCGTTCATTTTTAGTGTTAAATTGCACAAGAATGAACGATTTTACTTTGGAGGATCTCTCATGGAAAAGTCAATTGAAGAAGTAATCACAGAAGAAACCTCCCTCCGGCTGCAGGAAATGAGCGTAAAGGATTATCCCTTTCCGGAAAAAGCCGACAAAAAAGACGCCGCAGCTATTCTTCTGTTGGTTGCAGGCTGTGCCGTGCTGATTCTGCTTTGCATGACGGGGGTAATTGTATAATGGCTAAAACAGGCTATAATGAATATATCCGCCAGGAAACCATTACCGGAACCGTGCCGATGGTGGCAAAAGACCGGCAATACAGTTTTTGGGATCTCTTTCTTACGACAAGCGGGTTTTCGATTGCAACATGGTGTTACACGCAGGGCGCTTATGTTGCACAATATCTCTCCTTCCGGCAGATGCTGATCAACATCTTCTGCTTCAACATCATCTGGGTGATGATAGAATGCATCCCGGTTTTTTTCAGTGTTCGCTACGGAATTGATTTGTGGATCTGGCTCCGGTCGGTTCTCGGCAGAAAGGGCGTTGCCATTCTGGCAACGGTGATCAGCATGGCAAACTTCGGTTGGTACGCAGTGGACTCGCAGCTGTTTGCCTCTTCGATGATCAATTTGTTCGGTGCTTTCGGCATCACGATGAATGCAGCATTCTGGAAGCCCGTTCTGGGAGTCCTATGTGTGGTTTTGGGAACCCTGATTGCCTTGGGCGGCCCGGAAGTGATCAAATGGACGAACCGATTTCTGGTTACGGCGCTGCTGATCGTCGGTGCAATTGTTGTGGCGATCTGTTTTACGGCAGTGCCGATCAAAGAGATGCTCGCCGTGCAGCCGGACACCAGCCTTTACAGCACAAGGCTCGGCGCTTTTATGCTTTCGGCGGAAGGGAATGTGGCTTTTGCCTTCTCCTGGTCGACACAGGCTCTCGTTCTGCCGCGGCTTGCACGCAGTGAGAAATCGGGATATTGGGCAACCTCTCTCGCCTACGGCGTTGTAGCTCCGTTTTTCGTTGCAGCAGGAGGCGTTATGGCAATTGCCATGTTTGTAAAGGCAGGCTACTACGAGAGTGACCCCACCGTTATGCTCGCCACGCTCGCCGGCCCCGGCTTTTCTCTGCTCAGCCTGCTGATGGTTGCCTTTGCCAACATCGGAACGCAGGGGACAGGGTCTTATGTTAACTGCATGATCGTAAAAAGCGGTCTCCCCAACGTCAGTTATAAGCTGTTGGTATTTCTGGCGATGATTTACGTCAGCGCACTGACGATCTGGGGATGGGTGATGGATCACTTCGGAAGCTTCATTTCGTGTGCTGCCTATATTCAAGGTCCCATTATCGGGATGACGGTTGTCGATTACCTGATTGTGAAAAAGCGCAAGATTTCTCTGAAATCGCTTTATCAGATTGACGGGAAAAATGCCTATGCTTTCACCAACGGATTCAATCTCGTCGGCCTCGGATGCATTCTGATTTCTTTTGTCACTTGTGTGGTGTTTATCTATAATCCTCTCACGGCAGAAATCAAGAGCCCGATTTTCCTCGCCGTGACAGGTAGCGGCTATACGGCAATTTGCGGCGGGCTGCTCTATTGGCTTGCAAGCCTGACCCCCCTGAGATCGTATATGCTGAGGGACAGGAATGAACTTGACATTGTATGAATATCTCCCGGAGGAATGCGAATGACCCGAAACGAGTTTAATTTATTATATGCCATTCAGAAACACGGCATGCAGAGTTATCGGAAATTGAAGGAGCATGCGGGTGTGTCTACCGGGTTTATTTCCCGGGCGGTAAAAGAATTCCAGGAAAACGGGTATCTCAATGCGGAGGGAATCACGGAAAAAGGGCTGGAAGCCCTGGCACCTTACAAAGTTGACAATGCCGTTATTATGGCTGCAGGGCTTTCCTCCCGATTTGTACCGCTCTCGCTTGAAAAACCGAAAGGGCTTCTTACCGTAAAAAACGAGGTGTTGATTGAACGGCAGATTGAACAGCTCCGTGAAGCGGGCATTCAGGAGATTATTCTGGTGCTCGGCTATAAAAAAGAAGCATTTTTCTATCTGGAAAGCAAATACGACGGGCTGAAAATCATCATCAACCCGGAATACAACACAAAAAATAACACCTATACGCTCTTTCTCGCCAGAGACTGCATCAGAAACAGCTATATCTGCTCTTCGGATGATTATTTTGAAGAAAACCCGTTTGATGCATACGTCTATCAGGCTTATTATTCAGCCGTTCATGTTTTTAAGAAAACCAATGAATGGTATATGATTCCCGATTCCAAAGGGAATATTGCAAAAGTAAAAAAGGCCGGAGACGAGGGCAGCATTATGCTCGGGCACGTCTACTGGGATGAAGCTTTCAGCCGCGGGATGCTGGAATTGCTGGAAAAGGATCAGAGCGTCGGGAACTATGCCCAGGTGTTGTGGGAGCAGGTGCTGGCAGAGCATGTGAAAGATCTGCCGCCCATGGAAATCAAGGAATATCCTGCCGGCAGCATTTTTGAGTTCGATTCGCTGGATGAACTGCGCACCTTTGACGAATATTATATTCATCACACGCACAGCAAAATCATGCGAAACATCGCCACCGTGCTGCAATGCGGAGAAAACGAAATTCTGCATTTTCAGGCAATCAAGGAAGGGTTGACCAATACTTCCTTTGTTTTTGAAGTGCGGGGAAAGAAATACGTCTACCGGCATCCGGGAGAAGGAACCGAAATGATTATCTCCCGCAGCCATGAAAAAAAGGCATTGGAGATTGCCCGCGCGACCGGCGTTGACCCCACTTACCTGACGATGGATGATCGGGAAGGGTGGAAAATTTCCACTTTCGTAGAGGGAATCCGAACACCTGATTACAACAGTTTTGAAGATTCCAAACGAATTCTGGCTGTGCTCAAAAAACTGCATAAAAAGGAGCTCAGCGTGGACTGGGCGTTTCATCCCTGGGAGGAAGCTGCAAAAATTGAGGCTCTGCTTCGAACCGGAAAAGACGGGATCGTCGACCGTGAATTTGACACACTCAAAGAACACGTCGGGAAGTGCCTTGCCGCCTGTGACGGTGACGGCGTACGGGAACGGTTTTGCCACTGTGACACATACGCCCCAAACTGGATGCTCACGGAAAAAGGCGACACCATTCTGATTGACTGGGAATATGCCGGAAACGCCGACCCCGGTTGTGACATCGGAACCTATATTATGGACTCCATGTGGGAGATTGACCAGGCAAAGGCGTTTATTCAGGAATACCTGGGAAAAGAAAACAGCAGCAGGCTGATTTTTCATTATCTCGCCTATACTGCCGTTATATCGTATTACTGGTATGTCTGGGCTTTGTATCGGGAAGCCTGCGGAGCGGTGATGGGAGAATCTCTCTACAACTGGAGAGTCATGGCAAAACGGTATTCCGGGTATCTGATGAAAGAATACCACCTGTAAATATAAAAAATGAAAAACGCTGAATAAATTGCTGCCTGTATTCCGGTTGCAGATTTATTCAGCGCTTTTTTACTGTTTTGAACGTTCGATCAGCCTTTTGATCAGATAATCGGCCCCGACAGAAGCTGCATGCCCGATCTGATAAAGGGATTTCTCCCGCAGGGCAGCAATGCTCTCTTTTGAAAAGCCCGGTTCACGGAGGAGACGGTCGGCTGCGGCAGCAATTGTCCCGGCTTCCTCCGGCTGAAGGGCAATCCCGATTTCATTGCGAATGGTGAGGTCAAAGGGCTCGACCGGGATATCCCGGTAGTCAGGATTCATCACTTTCATCGGCGTATTCAGGAACAGGCAGGGCTTGAGCGTGGTAAAGGAATACTCATAGGCAATCCCTGACCAGTCGGTTACCAGAATGTCGGCATTGAAAACGGTTTGGTTGGATGAAAAGTCGGTCTGCAGGCAGAAATTCTGCCAGGACGCGAAGCGATTTTTCAGAGCTTCCAGCTTTTCAGGATTATGCCTGACATATTGCGGATGCGGGCGAACCAGAACCTGATAGTTTTCCGGGAGAAGGCTTTGCAGAATAGGCTCGATGCAGGTGTCCATGATGTTGTCCTCCTGCCAGGACGGGGCAATGAGAATCACAGGCGGATCGTTGTGAACAGGAGGCTGTTCGGCATAGGATCGAATCATATTGTCGATCATTGCATATCCGTATTTCACCAGCGTTTTCTCCGGCAAGCCATAACATTTTTCCTGTGCACGGATTTCTTCATAGACGCGTTCATTGGAGCAGAAGACGGTATCAAAAGCATCAAGAGCTCCTTTGCGGAGCATCAGGTTGACGCTGTTCATGCCGTGATCCATATAGACATACTCCACATCATCCCGCACCATGGATCGCTTGATGTAATACTTCTGCAAATCCGGAGTGGTCATGACAACGATATCTGCATCCATACGCATCATGAGAACCATCAGCTTTTCTTCGATATAATAGGTTTGAAAGGTATCACTCGTCAGAGAAAAAATTTCATCTTCCGGGTCAGAAGAAATGTAATGGATGATAATATCAGTGCGGCGCTGAATGGTTTCAATAACATCCCGAAAATACTTATAGAATCCGTTCTTTTCGGAATAAAACACAATCTGTTTGTTTTCAAAAGACAAAAAACGTTTATAGTCTGCCTTCTCACGCCGAATGAGCTCTTTCGGACGCTTATGCTTCGTGACGGCAGATAATTTTTCTACTCTGGAAAGCTCTTCCCTGCTATCGGCAAGAGCCTCATAATCGATATATTTTTTGGGATTAATACAGGCATTGAGCAAATACATCTGGGCTGTTGCCATCAGATTGCTGCAGATCCAGTAGAAAGCCACACCCTTGGATACGAACAGGCCAAGATAAAGCGAGAGAGCAACAGAAAAAGCAAGCGTACCCCACTGATTGGCTTTGCTCTGCTCTGACTGCAGCACATTCGAGCGATTCTGTGCAAGACACATAACCAGTGCAGACAGCGCCGCCAGCACCGGCATATAAAGGGGAGAACGCTCTTCCGAGGCGGGGATTGCCCGGACCACACCCATCAGAATCACGAGCTGTAAAATCGTCGGAATCAGGTCGAGCATCGGATGATAGTTTTCCCGTTTGTAGAGCTGATACTGCTCTTCGGAGATCTTGTCTTTGTTGCCAAAGTACTTCGCCTTAATGCGATTCATCTCCGGGTACATTTTTACCATCTTGATGGAGTTTTTCTGCACCAGGACGGAGACCGGCAGGAGAATGATCTTCGTAAGCAGAGTAAAGGCAACAATGGCCCACCAGAAATTCCCGGTAAGGCCATTACACCAGTTTAAAAGGATGCCGAAAAATCTTCCCAAATACTCCATAAATCAGTCTGCTTCCTCATAGTCTGTAAATATGATGCCGAAAAAGTGATCGGCATGATCTTTCTGAAGGAACTTCACGCGAAGATCTCCGGTGAATGTTTCAGCCGTTTCCGATACTTTACTGATTTTCATCAGGTAATAACCGATGCTCAGATAGTCTTCTTCGAAATAATAAAGCTCGTCGTTGCGATAGATTTCAAAGAGGTTTTCTCCCGGGCAGCGGCTGCGGTTGATACCGAGAATGCCGTTCTGTGGATGATCAAAATGGATGACCCATTCCGTATCGCTGATTCTTTGAAAGTCAGCAGAAGGGACATAACGAAAGTGCTCAAACGGAGCTACTCCCTCCCGATCCATCGGTTCGGGCAGCGTATGCGAAACGCAGTAATCCTCGGGAGCATATGGGCTGCCTTGTTGCAGGGCTTTAGAAATCAGGCGGCTTTTTCGTTCAAACTCTTCTGTGACACAATTGCGAATTACTTCTTTGACTGTTTGGGCATAAATGCTCTGCCCGATTCCGTTGGGGTGAACCCCGTCAGATGAGAGGACTTCGTAAGAATAGCCGCTGTTTTCAAACGCTTCTATGGTATCCGCTATTTGCAGGCCATAATAATCCGCTATTTTGCCGATGTCCTGCATCTTTTCGGTATATTCGCGCTGAGAACTCTCCAGAACGGAGATCACACAGGGCATGTCGTTTTTCGTCAGAACTTCACGAATCAAAGCCTCGTAATCCGCTGCAAAGCCCAGTGGTGCATCATTCTGTCCGTAACAGACCAGGACGAGATCATACGCAATGCCGTCATCCAGAAGCTTTTCGCTGACATAGCCGCTGTAGCTGGTATTGCTGCCGAGGGAGATGTTTTTGATCTCACAACGGACGAGATAGTTATCCTGTATCCAAGAAGCCACATCGTTCGTCCATTCCAGAGCACCGATAGAATCGCCAACAATGAGGAAGCGAATATCTTCCCCGCAGGCAAGCTTCTGATAGGCATTCAAGCCACCCTCAGAAACGAAAATGCTGTCAATCTCCCGCAGGAAACTCTGCCTGGCGGAAAGAATTTCCGGCTTGCTGTCAGGCGAGTCTGAAAGCAACGATCCGACCTGATTCTGAAGAGCTTCCAGGTCACTGTTCTGCCGCTTCTCATGGCTGATCAGATGCAAGCCAACCCATGCAGCACCTGCAACAACTACAATTGCCAGAAGCAGTACAATCATCAAAAGCGCACGCTTTCCGGATTTTTTCATCACAAGAGTTTACTTATCAGCCGCAGAAGAATCCTGTTCGTCATCTTTCAGATGGATTTCACGCTTGGTGCTCTCACCCTTGTCTTTTTTGAAGAACGCAACAATCTTATGACGGAAAACCGTTGCCAGAGCTCCAATGGCAACAACAACAGCGGCAATTGCCTGAGCTGTATAGGTAACAGCAGAAGGATCAATGTAATCCGCAGACGCGCTGACTGTGCAGATCACGGCAAAGCAAACAAAATAGAAAAGCATTCTGAGCATTTTCATTTCCCCACTTTTCACAAAAATACAGTTTATTTTACACATCGCGATTTCTTCTGTCAAGGGCAGTTCTGCCCCTCGTTCCTAAAATAGATAAAAAACTAATTTCTGTTCAGCCGCTCTTTCGAAACAGCATTGGCAGAGTAAAGAATATCCCAATCATTGCCGGTGAGCGTCCAGTTGGAAAGGTCAGATGCATCCCCACGTATGCTGTACTCCCGAAGGGCAACTTCCCCTTCACCCCAGGACCGCTGTGCGGTGTAGTAATAGATTCGCTCCCGGTCTTCCCCTTCGTGATGAGAATCAAGGGCAGGCGGATAAGCGGAGCTATCGATCCCGAGCTGATCCAGGACAGTGGCAAACAGATCGTCATGGCTGACAGGAGCATCAGACACCGTCATGGGTGCAGAACTGTCTGCGCCGATCGGTTTATAAAGCATTACACAGCAGGGTGGACTGTGCAGAACAAAATCTTCCGCTTCATTCTGATTGCCGTGGTCTGCCGTAACAAGAATGGCTGTATTGTCGTAAATGCCCTTTTCTTTCAGGAAACGGATATATTCAGCCAGAATCAGGAAATCACCCCGAGCAGCATCCGTCTGGGAGGCATTGGGATCGTACTGTGCCTTTTCATTCATATAACAGCCGGGATGCGGCCCGAACAAATGGTAAAGGCGAAAAGCGGAGGAGCGATCGCTCTTCACGGTGACTTGCTCTCGAAGAAGCCTGTCATAAAATTCGAAATTGTTATTCGTCATTGTGAAGTAATCGCCCGGAAGGGCTTTCAAGACCGAGCGGTTGATCGGATCCGGCGTATAATAGAACAACGGCTTCAAAAGGTATGGCATTTCACGATATCCCCCCAGGTGAATCATCGCTTTGATGAGGCTGGAAACAGAGAGATAGCCGAGAGCCTCGCTCGGATAGGATAGAATATTATCTACCATATCATAAGCGTTTCTATCCAGATAACTCAGAGCAGTGTAGAGCCGAATATCCACACCGGAAGCATCCATATCCGGAAGGAATGTGCCGTTTTCATAAGCCTGACGGATATATTCCGTATCCGGGAGGTCGAAATAGCACTTCTCCCCTGTCAGGAGGAATGGAAGAGAGGGATACGTACGGCTGTATTTGGAAGTCATATTCCGATAATTGGTAAAACCGGTATATTCCTCAAACAGATCAGGGTCTGCTTCCAGAGCTGCTTCCACATATTCGCGATCGCAGGTATCAAGAATAAAATAAAGCACATTGCAGGTTGAAGAGAGTTCAAACTCCCCCTGCGTGGAAAGATAGAGATCCTTGTTCAGATCTTCCTCAGTGAGTGACATCCTTGTTGAAACAAGCCCGCTCGTCTGAATGATGATCAGCGCACCCGAGAGCAGCATCAGGACTTCTTTCAGCTTTCTTTCTCCCGCTTGTTTTTGGAGCAGAATGCAAATCAAAAGGAAACCAATAATGATTGCAGCCCAGATTGCGAGGTTCACGACAACTGTTTTCTTCGAAAAGGGGACGTTTTCGCCCATCATCTCCAGCATCTGGCCGTCAAGGAAAAGCATCTGCACATAAAAACAGATTCCGCCCAGCACCGTAATCGCAGCAATCCAGAGCACAGCTTTCCCGGGCAGGAATGCTTCAATTGCGGCAACAGCAAGCGCAACAGCAAAAGCAAAGGCGAGCATAATCCACCAGACATGTTGAACCGGGAAGTTAAATTCCGGAAGATTACGGAAATAAATCTCCATAGAGGAGAAAAAGAGCGCGGTCAGCCAAAGGCAAAGATTTGCTGCCAGGGTTAGCGCAAATTTTCCGCTGTATTTTTTCATAAAAACATCTCCCTTTTCTAATGCTCTGCGTTTTGTCAGAAATCGAACAGGTTGATCTGACTGGTCTCGGGAAGTGAACCGAGCGCCCCGAGCTTTTTGAGGATTTCCATATGCGTCTGGCTGACTTTAGGGCAGGCAGCTGCAATTTCTTCAATTGAGACAAATTCTTTTCCGGAATCCCGGCAATGGACAAGGTCCATTGCCGCATATTCTCCGAGACCGGAAATGGAAACAAACGGCGGAAGGAGCTTTTTATCCTCCGTAATCAGAAAGTGTGTTGCATCCGACCTGTAAAAATCAATAGGCGAGAACTCCAGCCCCCGCATATTAAATTCGTAAACTGCTTCCAGTGTAACAAGAAGATCCTCTTCATTGGCTGTAAGGTCCGATTTACGGCGATACTCGTTGATTTTCTTCCGCACGCTGTCAGTCCCTCCGGTCATGCTCTCGGCATCGAAGCCGCCTTTTTGACTGCGGCGGTAAAAATAGGCGCTGTAAAATGCGAGAGGTTCATGCACTTTAAACCAGGCAATACGAAATGCCATCATCACATAAGCGACAGCGTGTGCTTTTGGGAAAAGATAAGCAATTTTTCTGGCAGATTCAATCCACCAGTCCGGCACTTGCATGGCACGCATCTGTTCTTCTGCATCATCCGGAAAACTGCCGCTTTTCTTTACTTTGCCTTTTCGGACAGCCTCCATCGTTTTAAAGGCGAGGGAAGGTGTCATCCCTTTGCTGATGAGATAGATCATAATATCGTCACGGCAACCGATGGTTTCATTAACAGAAGCAATGCCTCCGGTTACGAGGTCGCGAATGTTGCCTGCCCACACATCCGTGCCGTGGGAGAACCCGGACAGGCGAACCAGCGTATCAAACTGGCCGGGCTGCGTGTCCACCAGCATCTGGCGCGTAAAAGCAGTGCCGAACTCCGGAACGCCGATCGTGCCGGTTTTACCAATAATCGGATCATCATCCGGCAGGCCAAGCGCTGCAGGAGAGGTGAAAATGGACATCGTCCCCGGATCGGAGAGCGAAATCTTTTTTGCGTCCACACCGGTCATATCCTCCATCATGCGAATCATGGTCGGATCATCGTGGCCGAGCTCATCAAGTTTGAGGAGATTTGTCTCCATGCAGTGATATTCAAAATGCGTTGTGATGATGTCAGAATTCGGGTCATCCGCGGGATGCTGAACCGGGCAGAAATCCGTCACATCCATATCCTGCGGCACAACAACAAGCCCGCCGGGATGCTGGCCGGTCGTGCGTTTGACACCGACAAGCCCAAGAGAAAGGCGAGTTTCTTCCGCTTTTGTGGCTTTGATGCCACGTTCCTCCAGATATTTTTTGACATAGCCGTAGGCTGTTTTTTCCGCAAGCGTACCGATGGTTCCGGCACGGAAGACATGGTCGGACCCGAAGAGCACTTCGGTATATTTATGCGCCTGTGCCTGATACTCTCCGGAGAAGTTCAGATCAATATCAGGTGTCTTTTCATTACCCGGGAACCCAAGGAAGGTCTCAAACGGGATATCAAAACCGTCGCGATTCATCCGCGTGCCGCAAGACGGGCAGTCTTTTTCCGGCATGTCGGCACCGCAGCCGTAAGAACCGTCTGTAATAAATTCACTGTACCTGCACTTGGGGCAAACATAATGGGGCGGAAGAGAGTTGACTTCGGTTATCCCGGACATAAAGGCAACAATGGAAGAGCCGACGCTTCCTCGGCTTCCGACAAGATATCCGTGCTCCAGAGAATTCTCCACCAGTTTCTGCGCTGACATGTAAATCACATCGTAATGATGATCAAGAATGGTATTCAGCTCCGTGTCGACACGTGATTGCACGATTTGGGGCGGATTCTCCCCATAGATACGGTGCATCTTTTCATAGACGAGATCGCGCAGCTGCTCGGCAGAATGCTCAATTTTCGGCGGGAAAAGATCTTTCGGCAGAAGCTCAATTTCGTCACACAAATCGGCAATGGCGCGCGGCGTATCAATTACAACTTCTCGGGCAATCTCTTCTCCGAGATAATCAAATTCTGAAAGCATTTCCTCTGTGGTGCGGAAAAAGATCGGGCAGGAACGGTCGGCATCGGAAAACTGCTTTGCCGCGAGAAGAATATGACGATACTCTTCGTCTTCCGCATCCAGAAAATGAACATCAGACGCCGCTACAACCGGTTTGCCGAGCCGTTTGCCGAGATCATAGATTCTGCGGTTCCAGGTTTTCAGTTCTTCTTCATTTTTAGCCCTGCCGTTTTCCACAAGGAACATGTTATTGCAAAGGGGCTGAATTTCGAGATAATCGTAATCGGAGGCTATCCTCTCCAGATTCTCATCGCTCTCACCGCGTTCAACCGCTCCGTACAGTTCTCCCGCCTCACATGCCGAGCCGACAATCAGCCCCTCACGATAGCGCTGGAGCATACTTTTCGGTACAATCGGGGTGCGGTGATAATATTTCAGAAAAGACTGTGAGATCAGCTCATAGAGGTTTTTAAGCCCCCTCTTGTTCTTTACCAGCAGAATCATGTGGTGACTTCTGCCGGAATCTTTCTTTTGTGTAGCGCGGCAGACTGCATCGATATCATCAATGGTTTTGGTTCCGCGGGCACGAAGCATCGGGATAAACTTCGTCATAATGCGCTGCACCACCATGGCATCGTCGCTGGCGCGATGATGGTTAAACTTCGGCAGGTCAAGATGTTTGGAAACAACATCCAGCTTATGGGTTTTCAGTTCCGGCAGCAATCCGCGGGACATGGCGAGCGTATCCAGCACTACAGGCGTATAACGGATTCCATGCCGTGAAGCAGTTGCTCCGAGAAAACTCATATCAAAAGACGCATTATGTGCAATCACCGGCCTGTCACCGGCAAAATTGATAAATGCAAGAAGTGCTTCTTCTTCCGACGGTGCACCGGCAACATCGGAATCCCGAATGCCGGTCAATTCCGTTATTTTCTCCGGAATGTGCATACCGGGATTGACAAACGTGTTGAAAACATCTTTCACTTCGCCTGCAGAAAAAATACAGGCACCGATTTCCGTCAGGCGCTCCGACTGGGCGTTGATGCCCGTCGTCTCGGTATCAAAGGCAACGAACTCCGTATCCAGCGAAAGCTGACTTCTGCCGGAAACGGCACTGGAGCCATCCATATCATTTACATAATATGCCTCCATGCCGTATATGATTTTCACTTTATGTTTTTTCCCGGCTTTCCACATATCCGGGAATGCCTGGGCTCCGCCGTGGTCTGTCACGGCAATGGCGGGCATCCCCCAATAGGCCGCCCGCTCGACAACAGCTGCAGGATCGGTCAATGCATCGAGCGTCGAAAATCTGGTGTGCAGGTGAAGCTCTACCCGCTTGACAGGTGCATCATCTGTGCGGACTTTTTTCTTGCCTTTTACAATGCATTTAGGATCCAGCACCATATCGTCATCATATTTTGAGTAGGTGACGTCTCCGTAAACTGTGAGATGATCCCCCACAGAAATGGCATCAATGATACTCTGATCGTCGGAATCCCTCAAAAATTTGGAAATCCGAATGGCGTTTGTATTATCCGTCATATCAAAGCTGAGCACCGCACTGCCGCGTTTGGCAAGCGTTCTGGATGTAACTGCAATGACGTCCCCTTCTACCGCTACCTTGCCGGATTCCAGCGAAAGAGTTTTCATCGGCACAGGCTTCAGCTTTAAGGGTCTACCCATCAAAGTCTTCCCGACAGGTGCAGATGCCTTCCCCGTGTTTACCCCTGGTTTTCCGGATGTTGTGGGTGCTGCCTGTGGAGCAGCAGATGACGACGGCGATAACGTCGGCTCCTCCGGATTCGAGGCCGGATATTCCGCTTGAATCGAACAATCCGTCAGGTCATACGCCGCTTTCACTCCGGCTTCCAGCGTACCGATATCTGACAAGGAGGGAACGGCAGCAAAATGCACACGCATGGTAATCATGCGTGCGTTCTCATCTACCTGTGCATTCAACAGATACGCCTTATCCAGGCCGCCTGCCAGTTTAACCCTGTCCCCAAGGAAAGGGAACAGTGCCAGAAACGGTGTATTCGCCAATTAGAGTTCCTCCGTTTTGCAGAAGACCGGATTTTACCTTCTGCCTATTTCGCTTCGTTTTCGCCTTCGATCATATCCATAAGGACATCGAGAAGGCGGTCATACGGGTAAGTGCCAACCACTTCACCCTTCTTAAAAATAAGACCCTTTTCAACGCCGCCGGCAATGCCGTAATCGGCTTCGCGCGCCTCGCCGGGGCCATTGACTACACAGCCCATAACAGCAACCGTGATATCTCGCTTGACGGAAGAAACTCTCTTTTCCACTTCTGTAGCGAGGGAAATCAGGTCGATTTCCGTGCGCCCGCAGGTGGGGCAGGAGACGAACCTGACACCGCCCTTCCGCAAGCCGGCCGCTTTCAGAATTGCTATGCCGGCTGTAACTTCTTTTACCGGATCTGCCGTCAGAGAAACCCGGATGGTGTTGCCGATGCCTTCGGAAAGCAGCGTGCCGATGCCCACAGCTGACTGAATGGTGCCGTTATACTCGGTGCCGGTTTCCGTCACACCGAGGTGAAGCGGGTAATCAAATGTTTCCGCTGCCAGACGATAGCTGGCAATGGTAAGGGGAACAGAAGAAGTTTTAAGTGAGAGACAGATATCACCAAAGTCAAACTTTTCCAGCATCCGGGCATGGCTCTCTGCGCTCTCCACCATCGCCTCCGGGCAGGGATGCCCGTACTTTTCCAGCAGTTTTTTCTCCAGACTTCCGGCATTCACGCCGATACGAATCGGGATATTCCGAGCCCGGCACGCGTCTGCCACCGCTTTTACATGATCCTCCCCACCGATGTTGCCCGGATTGATGCGAATCTTATCGATACCGTGTTCGGCTGCCATCAAGGCCAGCTTATAGTCAAAATGGATATCGGCAACGAGGGGCATGTCCGTCCCCTCCCGGATGGCAGAGAGCGCTTCGGCTGAACGTACATCGGGTACAGCGAGGCGCACAATATCACAGCCGCCCGATTGAAAAGCACGAATCTGGCGAAGGGTTGCGTCCACATCCCAGGTTTTGGTGTTGCACATGCTTTGCACCGTCACCGGGGCTTTCCCGCCGATTTTGAGGTTACGGACGGTTATTTCTCTGGTTGTCTCTCTCTTATCCACCTTTTACAATCCTCACAATATCATTCAGAAGGACGAATCCCATCAGAGCGAGGAGCAGAACCATCCCAGCCCCATGAATATAGCCTTCATACTTGGGATCAAGCTTTTTGTGCGTCAGCGATTCAATCACCCATGTGATTAACAGGAAGAACACCCGCCCGCCGTCGAGCGCCGGAATCGGGAGCATATTCATCACTGCCAGATTCACTGCAATGAATGCACCGAGAAAAGCAATGTTGAACGCTGCATCGCTGGCAGATTCAGCATTTTCCCCTGTTTCGGCCATCATGTCAACAATTCCGACAGGGCCGGAGAGATCGGTTACTTTTGCCTGCCCAGTAACAAGCTGTTTAAGGCTCATCCAAACCAGACGGACAAATTCCATGGTCTGATCCCAGCTTGCTTTCACATGGTTGGCAAACGTTGCCTCCCGGTAATCATAACCGAGGCGGAAGCCGAAATATCTGCCTTCGCTGCCTTCGTACTCCTGCTTCTGCATGGTGAAATCATGCAGCGTGATGGTTTCGCCATCCCGAACCAGCACGATCTTCTGCGGGGTGTTTTCTCTCAGAAATTCCGAGACGTCAGACGTGGAATAGATCCGATGTCCATCTATGCTGATGAGCCAGTCACCGGCGAGGAAAGCTTCTTCGGACTCATAAGGGCAGCCGTCCATAAACGAGGCAATTGCCGGAACTGCATAGCCGGAAGCTCCCGTATAAAGGATAAACACTATGACAAAACCAAGCAGAAAGTTCATAAACGCCCCGGCCACCAGGACAAGAAGACGCTTCCATACCTTCTGGTTCACAAAAGCACGGGGATCTTCCGATTCTCCGTCCTCCCCCGTCATGGCGCAGTATCCGCCAAAAGGAACACAGCGAAGAGAATAGAGTGTCTCTCCCTTCTGCTTTTGGAAAATGGCCGGGCCCATCCCCATGGCAAACTCTTCCACCCGAATTCCACACAGCTTTGCAACCGCAAAATGGCCGAATTCATGGATACCTACAAGGATACCGAAAAAAAGAACTGCAATAATGATGTATACAATCATGCGAAATAAGCCTTTACAAAAGATCTGGCTTCCCGGTCAGCGGCAAGAATTTCATCAAGGTCATTGGTATGCACCGCCGGAATAGCAGCTACAGCAGCAGCTGCAGCATCATAAATTCTGTTATATCCGATTTCCCCTCGCAGGAACATATGCACTGCCACCTCGTTTGCAGCGCTCATCACGCATGGTGCCGTGCCGCCCGTATGGGCACAGTTCATCGCCAGCGCAAGACAGGGCATATTTTCCAGATCCGGGGCTTCAAATGTCAGCCCCTGCAGCTTTGTGAAATCAAGATGCTCAAACATGGATTCCTTCCGCTCCGGGTAGGTAAGAGCGAGCTGAATCGGAAGCCCCATATCAGGCACCCCAAGCTGGGCAATCACCGTCCCGTCGACGAGCTCTACCATTGAGTGAATCACACTCTGCGGATGGACAACCACTTGAATATCATCCGGCGTGACAGAGAAGAGATGCATGGCCTCGACGAACTCGAGCCCTTTATTCATCATGGTGGCGCTGTCTACCGAGATTTTGGCACCCATATTCCAGTTTGGATGCTTGACCGCCTGCTGAGGTGTGATTGCTTCGAGTTCGGCGCGCTTTCTGCCGCGGAAAGGCCCTCCGGAACCGGTGAGAAGGATCTTCTTCAGTTCTTTCTTCTCTCTGCCCATTAGGCACTGGAAGATAGCAGAATGCTCGCTGTCAACGGGAATGATTTCAGCACCATCCTTTGCAGCCGTGCCCATCACAAGCTCACCGGCACAGACAAGCGTCTCTTTGTTGGCAAGGGCAATCCGTTTTTTTTCGTGGATTGCAGCCAGCGTCGGCTTGAGCCCGACAGAGCCGGAAACCGCTGTCACAACACAATCACTCTCCGGGCAAACGGCAGCTTCAATCAGCCCTTCCATCCCGGAGACAACCCGAACATCCAGATCCTTCACAGCAATGCGAAAATTGTCTGCCGCTTCTTCGTCAAAAACCGCAACAAGCTTTGGATGCAGCCGCCTGGTCTGTTCTTCGAGGAGATCAATTTTCCGATTGGCCGAGAGTGCATCAACGCGGATCCCCGTGTGTTCGGCTACGGCAATCGTCTGCCGGCCAATGGAACCCGTACAGCCAAGCACAGAAATAGAATTAACCATTTTTTACGCCTCCAAACCGACGGTCTCTCCGGTTGAATTCCGCAATGGCTTTGTCAAGCTCTTCCGGAGTAAAGTCCGGCCAGAGAACATCGGAAAAATAAAACTCGCTGTAGGCACATTGCCACAGCAGGAAGTTGGAAATCCTCTTCTCACCACCCGGACGAATCAACAGTTCCGGATCCGGAATACCGGCGGAATAGAGATAAGAAGAAAAGCCTTTTTCGGAAAGGTCTTCCGTCGCCCTGCCTGCCGCCAGATCGAGCGCATAGCGCCTGGCAGCCTGCAGAATCTCTGCACGGCCTCCGTAGTTCAGGCAGATATTGGCTTGAAAACCGTCGTAACGGGAGGAAATTCGGTTGGTTTCTTCTATTTCTTCCCGCAGGGAAGGCGAGAGAACCGAGACGTCACCGAGGATACGCATTTTGATATGATCGCGCTCCATGGTGGCAATTGCTTCATGCAAATACTTGTCAAGCAGCTTCATAATAGTTTTGACTTCTTCTTCCGGGCGTGACCAGTTCTCGGTGGAAAAAGCATACACCGTGAGATAATTTACCCCGATGTTTTTGCAATAAGTGGCAATTTTACGGAAGGTCTCCGCTCCGGCGGCATGACCGGCAGTACGAGGAAGCCCGCGTTTTTTTGCCCATCGCCCATTCCCATCCAGGATAATTGCAATATGACGGGGGATGGTAAACTTCCCCTCCCCCGTAATGTTTTCGAATATCGCCATTAAATTTCTTTCAGTTCTTTCTCTTTGTTGGCCATAATCTTGTCGATTTCCTTGGTATAATCGTCCGTGAGCTTTTGAATGTCTTTTTCAACATTTTTATAGTCATCTTCCGTGATTTCAGAAGCTTTCTGCTGCTTCTTAAACTTTTCAATGGCGTCACGGCGAATATTCCGCACGGCGACCTTCGCCTCTTCGCCGTACTTCTTCGTCTGTTTTACAAGTTCCATACGACGTTCTTCTGTCAGCGGTGGAAAGACAAGGCGGATCATTCTGCCGTCATTCTGGGGATGAATACCGAGATCGGAGGTGAGAATCGCTTTCTCAATTCCTTTCAGGACGGAGCCATCCCAAGGCTGGATCAGCAGAGAACGGGCATCCGGTGTGGCAATGGATGCGACCTGATTAATCGGGGTGGGAGAGCCGTAATAATCCACCGTAATCTGATCCAAAACAGCTGCATTGGCCCGGCCTGCACGAATGGTTGCGAACTGCGCCTCCAGCGCCTCGCAGGTCTTCTTCATTTTCTTTTCAAATTCCTGGTACTCAGACATTGCAAATTCCTCCTATTTATCGTGATTGTTTCATGAGCATTTTATTAAAGAGTTACCAATGTACCGACTTTTTCACCGGAGAGCACACGGCAGATATTTTCGGGATCTGCCAGGGCAAACACAACGGATGGGATGGCATTATCCATCGCCATGGAAGTGGCTGTGCTGTCCATCACCTGTAACCGACGCTCCAGAACTTCCCCGTAGGAAATCTCCTCAAAACGGACCGCTGTGGGGTCCTTTCTCGGGTCAGCGGAATAAACAGCGTCGATATTTTTAGCGAGCAAAATAGCATCAGCATGAGTTTCAAGCGCACGAAGGACTACTGCCGTGTCAGTTGAAACAAAGGGTAACCCCGTTCCTCCGGCAAAGAGCACCACATTGCCCTCTTCCATCAGGCGAATGCTTTTGAGCGTATCGTATCGTTCGCCGACACCCTGAATATCCACAGAGGTCTGCACAGAAGCCGGAACCCCGTTCTGACGGAACACATCTGCAACAGCGAGACAGTTCATACAGGTTGCAAGCATGCCCATTCTGTCAGCACTGACGCGCTCAACATGGCCTGCTCCGTCCTTCACGCCACGCCAGAAGTTTCCGCCGCCGATCACAATACCGACCTGTACCCCTTCTGCCATGCATTTTTTGACTGCCTTCACAACAGACGTAACAAACTCAAAATCATATCCGGTATGTTTTTCACCCGCCAGCGCTTCTCCGCTGATTTTCAGAACTACTCTTTTATAGATCATTACTGCCTCCGGTATTTTCTCTGAATTTAAGTTATTTTACCATACCGTTCCGCTTTTAGCAATTACGAATTCATGAACAAAGCGCAAAGAAGGCAGAATTCCTGCACGAATGGCTTGCATTGCTGGTGTGGAATCCTGTATAATGATATTATCCCGACAGGAGTGATTATCAAGATGATGAAACTGTTTCAAAAGAAAGAGAAGCACGCACTTCCGGCCTACTCCCTGACAGAATATGAGCCGGTCATCCGCTCAAGTATCTGCACGGGGGAGCGTGTTGCCTGCATGCGCAGCCTGGAATCCGGTAAGCTGCATGAGATTATGCTGATTCGCAGCGATACAGATCTGGAAGAATTCTGTTCGCAATACAGCATAAAAAGAGAATCGATAAAAACAATATACTGACAAGTAAAATCCCCCCGGTGCCGCCGGAGGGATTGTTTGGTATATAGGGGCTTGCAAATGTGATCAAAGAGAAACCAGCTTTTGAGTAGGATCATCCTTTGCATTCAGAATTGCCATAAATTCATCGCCGGTGATCGTCTCGTTGGCGTAAAGATTTTCCGCCAGCTCGTCCAGTTTGGCGCGATTCTCCCGTAGAATACGCTTTGCTTTTTCGTGCTGTTTCTTTACCAGTTCCACAACCTTGCGGTCGATTTCGGCCTGAGTCTCAGCGGAACAGGCAAGCGCAGTATCTCCTCCGAGGTACTGATTCGTTACGGTTTCCATGGCAACCATATCGAAGTCATCACTCATGCCGTAGCGTGTAATCATCGCCCGGGCAAGCTTGGTGGCTTGTTCAATATCATTGGAAGCACCGGTTGTAATAGAGCCGAACACAAGTTCTTCCGCAGCGCGGCCGCCGGTAAAAGTGGCGATCTTGTTCTCGATTTCTTCCTTGCTCATGAGATAGTGGTTACCGTCCTCCACCTGCATGGTGTAACCCAATGCACCGGAAGTACGCGGGATGATAGTGATTTTCTGTACCGGTGCAGAATGGGTTTGCATTGCCGCAACCAATGCATGGCCGATTTCGTGATACGCCACAATTTTCTTTTCCTGATCGGTGAGAATAGCATTTTTCTTCTGGTATCCGGCAATAACCACCTCAATGCTCTCTTCCAGGTCATACTGGGATACCAGGTTGCGCCCGTTACGAATTGCTCGCAGCGCCGCTTCATTGATGATGTTGGCAAGCTCTGCACCGGATGCACCCGATGCCATCCGTGCAATTTTTTCAAAATCAACAGTATCTTCCAGCTTAACCTTTTTCCCATGAACCTTTAGGATTTCTTCCCTGCCTTTCAAGTCAGGCAGCTCAACCGGTACGCGTCTGTCAAAACGGCCCGGACGGGTAAGGGCAGGATCAAGGCTCTCCGGCTGGTTGGTAGCTGCAAGAATGATAACACCGTTGTTGCCTTCAAAACCATCCATCTCGGTAAGAAGCTGGTTCAGAGTCTGTTCCCGTTCGTCATTGCCGCCGTACTGCCCGCCGCGTTTTTTCCCGATGGCATCAATTTCATCAATGAAGACAATACAAGGAGCCTTTTCTTTCGCCTGGCGGAACAGATCACGCACCTTGGATGCACCCATCCCTACAAACATTTCTACAAATTCCGAACCCGACATTGAGAAGAACGGAACATTTGCCTCACCTGCAACGGCTTTCGCCAAGAGCGTTTTGCCCGTGCCCGGTGGGCCCACGAGAAGAATCCCCTTCGGCATGGAAGCACCGATCTCCTTGTATTTCTCAGGATCATGCAGATATTCCACGATTTCAGTCAGATTCTCTTTTGCCTCTTCCTCTCCGGCGACATCTGAAAACTTAATGCCTTCCGAAGATTTTACATAGACTTTTGCATTGGATTTTCCCATGTTGAACATCAGAGACCCGGCCCCGCCTCCGGCTTTATCCATCAGCTGGCGGGACATAAACTGACCGAGAGCGATAAACAGCACTACCGGCAGCACCCAGCTGAGCAGCATACTCACCAGAGGAGAAGCTTCCTCTACTATTTCAGAGGAAAATTCCGCCCCGGCCTTGTACAGCCGTTCGGTCAAATTCGGATCATCCATCAGCCCGGTTCGGTAGAACTCAGTTTTCTCTTTGTTAGTGAAAATAATCCGATTAGCCGTGATATCCACCAGCCCGATGTTCCCATCCTCTGTCATAGACATAAACGTGCCGTAATCCACGGTTTTTACCTGTCCCTCCGTGAGACGCGGCATAACAAAAAGATTAAACAGCATCAGCAAAATGGCCGCAATGCAGTAAAAAAGTGCCAGCGGTTTCTTCGGTCGTTTTACTTCATTCATCTTTTCCTTTCTCCTTTTTTACATTCTGGCTGCATTATACCACCAGTTTTAGCACTGTCAAGGCAAGAGTGCTAAAGAAAAGATGAACAAATCCTGAATTTTGATTCAATAACGCTAAAATAGCAGCCCTGCAAACACAGAGCTGCTGAATCAAAAACAAAACTGACGTTTCAGTCAATCAGACCGATTTCGCGATAGTAGCGGGCTGCGCCTTCATGGAGAGGAACCCCTGCAAGGTCTTCACAGGCTTTGGCCGGATCGGCTGCCTTCAGGGCAGCAAAGTTTTCCGTCAGGCTGTCCCAATTCTCCCAGAAAACCTTCGTCATCTGATAAGCTGTTTCTTCATCAACATCAGGCGTGAGGAAAAGTGTAAGCTTAACGGCTGAAGTGGGCACATCTTCATCCTGGTTGGCATAAGTGCCGGCCGGGATTGTGTAGGAAGCATACCAGGGATAATCTGCTTTCAGAGCGTCAACAACCTCTTCCGGAATCGGCAGAAGCTTTGCATCGCTGCTGGTAAGAATCTGCGTCACACCGGCATTGGGGGCGCCTGCCATAATCCATGCACCGTCAAGCTGTTTGTTTTGAATGGCATCGGCAGAGGATGCGACATCCATATACTCGGTTTTCATATCATCAAGGGTGAGGCCTGCCGTAGCGAGATGGTGGGCTGCCTCATCAATGGTGGTAGAACCTGCTGCACCGACGGAAAAATGCTTCCCGGCAAAGTCTGCAAAGGAATTGATTCCGCTGGCGTTCGTAACAACCACCTGATTGGGGTTATAGTACAAGCCGGCAAAAATACGGATGTCCGGATTGGCGTCACCTTCAAAGGCATCGGTGCCCATCATCGACTGATAAACCAGATTTGCATTGGCAATGCCGATCTGAGCCTCTCCGTCTTTCGCCTGGTTGAGGTTATCCACCCCACCGCCGGACGGTGTGGCAACAGCATGCATTCCGGGAATGTTATCATTCCATAGTTTGGCCACTTCCACACTGATGGCATAAAACGTTCCGGAGGTTCCGGCTGTGACAAAGTTGATTTCCGCTGCAGAAGCCGAAACCGTGAACAGTGCCGAAAAAACAATGACCATGCACAAAACCAGAGCAAATGTCTTCTTCATTTTTGATGTCCTCTCTTTCTGAATAAATCTTTTTTCGGTATGCCCGGATCAGGACAGGCATCCCTATTGATGTAACGCCCTCCGGCGTATCATCCTTTTTACGATTACGGCAAAGCATTGGGGCGGGCAAGCACCACGCGATAAAGCACAAACTGTATTGCAATCAGGAGCAAGGCGATCCCGTCCGTGATAAGGGCAGGGCTGATAAAAAGGATCCCCGCAACTACCAGAAGGACACGACAAACGAGACGCAAAGCGGCAATGACTTTGTCGTCCTTCTTTACCGGAAGCCCTGCCAGACCGCTGGCAAGCGCAAGAACACCGACTACTGCCGTAGCAAAAGAGTAAAGTGTTGTGCTTAAAGAAACTCCTTCCGTGCTGCCGTAAAGCAGCACAGGATTATTCAGGAAGAAAAACGGCACAATAAAACCTGCAATGCCGAGTTTGATGGCTATCAGGCTTGTTTTTGTCATGTCACTGTCGGCAATACCGCTGGCAACATAAGAGCTCATGGCCACCGGAGGTGTGATATTGCTGAGGCAGGCATAGATCAGGCAGAACATGTTGGCTGCCATTTCTGTTGCGCCGACGTTGCGCAGCACCGGTACTGCAACGGCATAGACAATCACATAGGCTGCCACACCGGGCACCCCCATCCCGAGGATGATAGACATCACCATAACCATCAATCCGCCGAGGAACAGCTGGCCTTCTCCGACCACCTTCAGAATCAGACTCCCGAAATTAACGCCGAGGCTCGTCATATTCACCGATCCGATGATCACGCCGATAATGACGCAGCTCACACCTACTCCGATTGCGCTTCGGCTGCCTTCAACTACCGCCTGAAGAAGGATCTTTGGTGTCATACGGGTTTCTCTTCGAAACCAGGAAACCGGAATTGTCACAAATATAGCAATAATGGCTGCATACAGAGGTGTGTAGCCCTGAAACATCATCACGAGCAATACAACCAGCGGAATCAACAGGTGTCCGCGCGTCTTCAACACTTCGGCAGCTTTGGGAATGTTTTCCGGTGCGAGCCCGGAAAGTCCGAGTCGCTTTGCTTCGAGATGAACCGACCAAAGCAGGCTCACATAATACAAAATTGCAGGGATTGCCGCAGCCAGCATCACTTTGGTATAGCTGACGGCCATAAATTCCGCCATCACAAAACCGACCGCTCCCATAATAGGAGGGGTAAACTGACCGCCTGTAGACGCAACTGCTTCAACAGCTCCGGCAAATTCTTTTTTATAACCGGTCTTTTTCATCAGGGGGATGGTGATCGTTCCGGTAGTAGCTACGTTGGCAATTGCCGAGCCGTTGATCATCCCCATCATGGCAGAGGCAATAACCGAAACCTTTGCCGGTCCTCCCGGTGAACTGCCCACAAGTGTGAGCGAAATATCGTTGATAAACTGAGAAAACCCACTGTATTTCAAAAAAGCCCCGAACAAGACAAAAACAAAAATATAGGTAGCCGATACCCCACTGCCTGTACCGAGGATGCCGATTGTATCCCAAACAAGGGATTTGATCACCCGTTTGAGCGGGAAGGCAGCTGTGCCAAACACACCGGGGACATATCTACCCCACACTGCGAAATAGGAAAGAAAAACCAGAGCTATCACTGCGAGATTTCCGCTGGTGCGGCGGGCTGCTTCAAAGCACAGGACCAGACACACCACGCCGATCCAGACATCTGTGCTGTTCAGCCTGCCGGTACGAGCAAGTGCATCATAGCGTTGAAGAATATAGGCAAAACAAAAAATAGCGGCAATGCTGAGGACCACATCCCAAACCGGCATCCATTTGCGAGTTCTCCGCTCCTTTTTTGTCGTGGGATACAACAAAAAAGCAAGCGGCAACAGAATCATCACATGAGCAGACCGCAGTTTGACCGCGCCCAGCGTTCCGGTGAGATTTGCCCAGAGCTGAAACACCGCAAACCCAACCAGGATTGCCGTGATAATTCCATCCATCAAACCGGTATAGGTTCGCGTCCGGCTGTCGGAATCGGTTTCCTCCATCAATTGTTGGGCTTTTTCCTCTGCTTCCTGCGGCATGGATGTATTCTTCCTCCCGGCTGATAATTCATCGTTTTAACGCGGTAAAGTATATCGGAATTCATTTTACTTGTCAAGCAAATATCTTTCGCAAGCGTTCTACTGCTGTCTTCAGTTGCGTTTTGTCTGCTGCAAAAGAAAGGCGAATGCACTTCTCTCCGCCCTCCCCGAAGCCTGTGCCCGGAACGACAAGAATACCCGCTTTTTCGAGGATATAATCCGCAAGCTGTTCTGCTGTCATATCCCGGTAATCGATTTTAAAGAACGCATAGAAAGCACCTTCCGATCGCGGGCAAAAAACTCCCGGGATGGCATTCAGGCCGTCACAAATCAGGTCTCTCCGCTCCAGATAACTCAGGCGCATAGCTTCGGTCTCTTCCGCGCAGTCAAACGCAGCGATCGAAGCTACCTGAACAAAGGAAGCAGTACAGTTAACGGTATTGGTTTGCAGCTTCATCATCACTTTTGTCAAGGCAGGATGCGCAGCCGAATAACCGATGCGCCATCCCGTCATAGCAACGCTTTTGGAAAAACCGTTCAAGGTAATCACCCTGTCTGCTATTTCCGGGATTGCTCCGAGGCTGTAGTGTTTTCTGCCATCATAGATGAGTTTTTCATAAATCTCATCGGATATGACGAGGATCTCCCTTTCCCGGGCAAAAGCTGCAATATCTTCTACTTCTTCCCTGGAGAGAACATGCCCTGTCGGGTTGCATGGGTTACAGATGATGAGCATTTTTGTCCGCTCTGTGGCCTTTTCCTCCAACATCTGCCCAGTCAGGCGGAATCCATCCTCAATTTTCAAGGGAACGGGAACATAGGTTGCTCCTGCCATTCGGATAATCGCCTGATAGGAAGGATAGGCAGGTGTCGGCACGAGGCATTCATCCCCTTCTTCCAGAAAAGCCATCAAAGCCTGAAAGAGAGCAAGCTTTGCCCCGGGTGTTACAATAATGCACGATTCATCCACTGCAATGCCGTTTTCCTCCCGGAGCTTGAGGGCAATTCTTCTGCGGAGCGTAACAAGCCCGGCTGCGCTGGTATAGTGAGTCTGGTTGTTGCGGATTGCTTCAAAAGCTGCCTGTTTGATGATCTCAGGTGTATCAAAATCCGGTTCTCCCGCAGCGAATGATAAAACATCAATCCCTTGCTCTTTCATTTCAATGCCTTTGGCGTTGAGTGCAACTGTGGGAGACTGGCTGCAGTTTTTCAGCCGGCGGGCTTCATAGTCTCTCATAAAATCCTCCTGTAATAAGAGTATGCTCCTGCCTTTATTGCATGCAGGAGCAAAAGTGATAACCCAGAGAAGGCCATTCGGATTTCATGGCGGAATCGCCATAAAAGGAAGCCTTGTCTGAGGCAGGAAGCGCGTTGTATTTTGAGCAGTTTTTCGTGTGAATCGTTTGGGTTGAAAATTCCATGCCATAGGTTTTCAGCTTCAATCCATCGGTAACAACGGTATCCGATTTCACATCGAAGAAGATGCCAACATAGGAACTTGCCCCATTCGAATACCGGAAGTTTAAGCCGGGCTGGATGTTATAAACGAACACACAGTACTGATGGCTTTTGCCGAGATCCTCCACCGACATGGCCTCCATCAGAATCCCTTCTGCCATGAGGTTGCTTCCCCGGAAATACGGCGTGACCCGGTAAAGGACACGGCCGGAAGAGTGATGATCAAGATAATCAGCCGTGCTCTCTTCATAAGGGAGCATGGTGTCGGCATTCATGTAACGCGTCCCCGTAATCAGATTGTTCGGGTTTGCGTTTTCTGAAGACAACATATACCCTGCAAGATGAGCTCGTGTCATCACCGTTTCGGAATCTACACAGTCATACCGCGCCTGTTTCCATCCCGTAGGATGAATGGAACTGATGCTGCCCCGCTTCTGTCCATAGGCAGGCATGGTGTCCTTTCCCAAACAATCAAAGGCAACCGTACAGCGGCCGCGGGAATCCAGCTCCCCGTAATATTCAAACGTACCCTGCTTTGCAAGCGCAATCTCTTCCGGCGTAAAAAACGGCACATTGTTGTTCACGATGACCACTGCCTGACCGGAAAAGGAAGGAAAATCTTGAAAAGAAAATCCCTTCGGCAGCACCTCGGAAGAGCTGTGGACCGAAACCAGGAAGTTGGAAGTATCAATCAGATTCCCGTTGGAATCATACCGTTTTTCTCCGTTTGACCCGGCAAGCTCAAAGGGAATGCTCTGAGCAGAAGGCAGCGGATCAGAAGGTGATGCAGTTGGCTTTGTTGTAGCAACAGGCTTTTGTGTAGAGGATGGTTTTTGTGTGCCGGCAGGTGTTGCCGTTGCACCGGGAGTCTGCTGAACAGGTGCAGCGGTAGCCAGCGTAACCGTCGTTGAAGGAGCCTGCTGCATCGCCTGTTGCTCCTGGAAGCGGAGGTAAAAGTAATAGATCCCCAGCAGGATAAATGCCACCAAAAAGGTGGTATTTTTGATTTTTTTGAAATCAGGCTTTTTCTGTGCCTTCTCCTCCGGCCGATTCCGGCCGGAGGGCTTTTTTTGTTGTTCTTCCATGAATTACATGCCGCTTGTATAGTTGGGAGCCTCTTTGGTAATATAGATATCATGCGGGTGGGATTCTTTCAAACCTGCGCCGGTTATCCGCACAAATCTGCTGTTGGTGCGAAGCTCCTCAATATTGTGGGCTCCGCAATATCCCATGCCGGATCGCAGGCCGCCCATCATCTGATAAATAGTCTCTGAAACAGGGCCTTTAAAGGGAACGCGCCCTTCCACTCCTTCAGGGACGAGTTTTTTGTTGTTTTCCTGGAAATACCGGTCCTTGCTGCCTTTCTGCATAGCCCCGATGGATCCCATACCCCGATAAACCTTGAACTGACGCCCCTGGTATACTTCCATTTCTCCCGGAGCCTCTTCGCAGCCGGCAAGCATAGAGCCCATCATAACAACTCTGCCTCCTGCCGCAATTGCCTTGACGATATCGCCGGAATATTTGATACCGCCGTCGGCAATGACAGGAATCCCGTAACGGTCCGCCATCTCAGCACAACTAAGCACAGCTGTCAACTGCGGAACCCCTATTCCTGCTACAACACGTGTGGTGCAGATCGATCCCGGTCCGATACCGACCTTTACGCAGTCAGCTCCCGCTTGAATCAGTGCCTCCGTTGCCTCCGGTGTGGCGACATTCCCGGCAATCAACTGTGCATCGGGGAATTTGGCTTTCACCTTTTTCACGGTGTTCATAATGTTGGCGGAGTGGCCGTGGGCACTGTCAAGCACAAGCACGTCAACACCGGCATCGAGCAGAGCGCCGGCACGATCGAGCACGTCAGACGTAACGCCGATGGCAGCCGCACAAAGCAACCTTCCGGAAGCGTCTTTTGCCGAATTCGGATACTTCAGGACTTTCTCAATATCCTTTATGGTGATAAGGCCTCTGAGGTGATTCTCCTCGTCAACAATCGGAAGTTTTTCAATACGATGCGCCTGCAAAATCTGTTTTGCTTCATCCAGCGTTGTCCCGACAAAGCCGGTGATCAGTCCGTCCTTCGTCATCACATCCGAGATTGGGCGGGAAAAATCGGTTTCAAACTTCATATCGCGGTTGGTAATGATGCCGATCAGCCTGCCTTCATCGTCCACAATCGGAACACCGGAAATACGGAATTTCCCGCAGAGTGCATCTGCATCGCCCAGCGTATCATCAGCCTTGAGGAAAATCGGGTTCGTGATAACCCCGTTTTCGGAACGTTTTACCATGTCAACCATCTCAGCCTGCTCATCGATGCCAAGATTTTTATGAATCACGCCGATTCCGCCCTCACGAGCTATGGCAATTGCCATACGGTATTCGGTAACGGTGTCCATTGCGGCACTCATCACGGGAACATTCAGAGAAATACGATTGGTGAGTTTTGTTTTCAAATCAACATCAGCCGGAAGAACGTTGCTTTCCGCCGGAACCAGTAACACATCATCAAAAGTGAGGCCTTCTCCTATAAAACGCTCTGCATAGATTTTTTCAAGACTCATGAAATACTCCTTTTCTGCTTTTTTGTTATTCCGTCATTCATTCAGGGGCTGCAGCATCCTTGATCCATCGGAAGCCGGGTAAAAGGTTATAGTTAAGGTCTCTGCCCGATTACAGAGACCTTTATGAACAGAAAACCGCTAAAAGGCTTTCTCTTACTTCAGCAGGCTGCTGAGCAGACCACCGACTGTACCGAGATTCAACCCAGACTGCTGTTGTTGATTGGAAGAACCTCCGAGCAAAGATCCCAGAAGACTGGAAGCAGCATTGCCGGAAGAATACTGCTGGGAGCTTCCCATTCCACCGCCGAGGAGGGAACCGAGAAGGCCGGCAGAAGAAGGCTGGGACTTAGCCTGCATCCCACCGCCGAGTGCACTGCTGAGGACACTGCCGAGCAAACTGTTGGAGGAAGAATTTCCGCCGAGTGCGTTGCCGAGAACGCTTGTCAGCGCAGACGTCATCAAAGAGCTGCTGGCATTGCTGTTCATCCCGCCGCCAAGGAGGGCGCTGAGAAGGGATGCTGTACCCGAAGAGCTGTGGGAGCTGCTGGTAGAATTACCGAGCATATTCATGATCAGAGGAGCCGCGGCTGCCAGAATCAGGCCGACATTGGCCGAACTCATCCCAGCTCTGGTCGCAATGGCGTTTTCTGCTTTTTCAGCATCGGTTCCGAGAAGATGGCCGACGATTTTTCCGCCCTCTTCCAGATCCACTTTTTCCGGATCTTTCTTTGCGTGATCCGTCACAGCCTGGTAAAAGCTTTCCGTTGTGGCTGCATCGGAGGCTTGACCGTTTGCGCCGTTGAGCATAACGGGAAGAGCTGTTGCAAGAACAGATGCCGCCTCTTCTTCCGAAACACCGGCTTTACCCGCTACTGCGGAGATGTTCTGGTCACTCAAAAGAGCTGACATAAGGCTGGTAAGATCCATGTTAAATCTCCTATTCTTTTTTAATATAAACAACCTCTGTTTTCAGGTTTATCACATTATGCACTTTTTCTCCGTCCGCGTCAAGAAAAGATTCTCAGAAAGTCGCTGAAAATATTGAATTCTGATAAAAAAAGAGTATAATAACATCAAACTTGATATAGGAGGCTCATTATGGCTGAGAAAAAAGTGACCGAGGCAGAAGCTTCGGAAAAAAAAGCCGCTCCCAAAAAGACTGCCAAAACCATTACAAAAGTAGATTCCGCAAAGGCTACCACCCCGGCTGAAAAACCGGCTGCAAAAACCACCGTGAAGGCCACTCCGGCAACCGCTGCTGACAAAAGCAGTGCAAAAACCAAGCGCATTCTCGCGGTTGTTTTCTGGGTGCTTGCTATCGTCTGCGAAGTTCTTGCTGTTCTCGTATTTGTTGGCAAAGTAAATCTGCATATCTCTACTGCTCTTACCCAAGTAATAGGTCTGCTTGTACTTGATTTTATTCTTGTTGTATTCGGCGCTCAATTTTGGAAACAAGCTAACCGTATTGACCCAGTTTCCGAACAAAACAAAACAAAGTTTTGGCTTTGGAATAACATGGGTGTCATCGTCTGCTGTTTTGCTTTCATCCCATTCTTAATTTATGTTTTACTAATTGACAAAGATGCAGATCCAAAGATGAAGAAAGTAGCTTCTATTGTAGCTGCAGTTGCCTTAGTACTCGGTATTGGCTTGAACTACACTTATAGTCCTGTTTCTGCCGAGGGCAAAGCTCAAGCAGAAGCCACTCTTGGAAACACAGCTGTTTATTGGACACCTGGTGGCAGTGTATATCATCTTGATTCTGACTGCCAGCACCTTGCCAACAGCACTAATCTTTTCGAAGGTAATGTAGATAATGCTATTGAGGCTGGTAAGACTCGTCTATGCAAAACATGTGCAAAGAACTACGATATTGAGCTTGCTCCCAATGGTGCAATTTCCAGCCTCGCCGCTCCCTTGACAGCAGCGGTTGAAGAAGCCGTAGAAGAAGTTGCAGAAGAGCCTGCAGCATAATATAAACTCTTCACAATTTATGAAACCGACCAGAATATTCTGGTCGGTTTTTTATTTGGATAAACATATTCAGGACAGCAGCACTGCGTCGGTCTCTTCCTGATGTCCGGCGACTTCGGCAAACTTGTCCAACAGTTCCTTTTTGGTGAGATGCCGCTTTTCCTCTCCCTCAATATCAAGGATGATATGGCCGGCATTCATCATGATCAGCCGATTCCCGTGGCGAATCGCATCCGTCATGTTGTGGGTAATCATCAACGTTGTGAGGTTATTCCGCTCCACAACGCTGTCGGATAGCTCAAGCACCTTTGCTGCCGTTGCCGGATCCAGCGCGGCAGTGTGCTCATCGAGAAGGAGCAGTTTTGGGCTCTTCAGAGTAGCCATTAAAAGCGTCAGCGCCTGCCGCTGTCCGCCGGACAACAGCCCGACTTTTACCTGCAGACGATCTTCCAGACCGAGTCCGAGTTCGCTGAGCCTTTCCCGGTAAAGTTCCCTGTCCTGCTTGGTAACCATCCACTTGAGAGTACGTTTTTCTCCGCGCCGCATGGCGATGGCAAGATTTTCCTCAATCCACATATCCGGAGCCGTGCCCATCATCGGATCCTGAAAGACTCGCCCGATCAGCTTTGCCCGTTTATATTCCGGCAGACCGGTAATGTCTTCTCCGGCCAGTTCAATCGAGCCGGAGTCCACCGGCCACACGCCTGCCACCGCATTGAGCAGGGAGCTTTTCCCCGCGCCATTTCCACCGATTACGGTTACAAAGTCCCCTTCTTTCAGGCTGAGATTCAGCCCGTCAATGGCTTTCTTTTCATTGATGGTTCCGGGGTTGAAGGTTTTGGAAATATTTCTGACTTTTAGCAATTACTTCTCCCCCTTTCCGTTGGCAGCCATTTTTGCTGCCCGTCCGAAGGACGTCTTTGCCTGATTCTTCAGATACGGAACGGCAAGGAAGATTGCAACAATAATCGCCGTAAAAAGCTTCAGGTCATTCGGATCCATCTTCAGCCAGAGGATAACCGTCATCGCGACATAGTAGAGAACTCCGCCGAAAATAACAAAAGTCATCCGCACCGCAAAATTAGCGCCTTTGCGGAAGAAAATATCGCAAAAAACTTCCCCGATAATGATGGACGCAAGCCCGATTACAATGGCGCCGCGGCCGATGTTGACGTCGGCCGTGCCCTGGAACTGCGTCATCAGACCGCCGGAAAGTGCAACAATTCCGTTGGAAATGGAAAGCCCGAGCACCTTCATATTGTTGATGTTGATACCCTGCGCACTTGCCATAGCAGCATTGGAGCCGGTTGCGCGAATAGCGCTGCCCTGCTCGGTGCCGAAATAGCGGTAAAGAATGAAGATTACGATACAGGCAATGGCAAAACCGACGCCGATTGCAGCCGGGATATAGCGTGAAGAAACCAGAAAGCCCTTTCCGTTTTCAAAGATCATCCCGTATTTTTTCAGGCTGGCAGTCTGGTTTGCTTTCATGCCCATAATATGAAGATTCACCGAATAAAGGGCAAACTGCGTCAGAATCCCGGAGAGAATCGCCGGAATTCCCAGTTTGGTATGCAAAAGGCCGGTACAAAGCCCGGCTGCAATGCCGGCCAGAATTGCAATCAGCAACGCCAGCCATGCCGGAAATCCGGCAATGATCAGCATGACGGTAACCGCACCGCCGGTGGCAAATGTACCATCGACACTCAGGTCGGCAATATCCAGAACGCGAAATGTTATGTAAACACCAAGGGCCATTAAACCCCAGAGGATGCCCTGGGCACAAGCCGAGGGCATCCTGGAAAGCAGATTCAAAAAATTCATGGAAACTGAAATGATTATCCTTCTATTGCTACGTAGTCATCGGGGAATTCAAGATTGAAAGCTTCCGCAAATTCCGGATTGTATTTCTTCACCGGGTTGGGGAAGTATTCAATGGGCATCTCAGAAATGTCAGCTTCACCCTTCAGGATTTTCGCTGCCATCTTGCCGGTGGTCACGCCGAGATCATAGTAGTTGATGGAGAGTGTTGCAACACCGCAACCCTGGCAAAGGCCTTCTTCACCGGCGATGATCGGCACGCCTGCAGGCTCAGCAACGTTGCTGATGGCCTCGGTGCAGGAAGCAGCCGTATTGTCCGTCGGAATGTAGATGACATCTACTTCATCGCACATTGCCTGGGTAACCTGGGCTACATCGTTGGAGTCGGCAAAGGTGGAAACCTCAACCGTCAGCCCTTTGGCTTCCAGCTCTTCCTTCACAACTTTTGCCTGATAGACAGAGTTTGCTTCAGAGGAGCAGTAAAGAATGCCGACACTCTTGGCATCCGGGAAAAGCTCAACAACCATCTCTGCCTGCTGATCAAGAGGAGCAAGATCGGAAGTGCCCGAAACATTGCCGCCGACTGTGCCGTTGAAATCATCAATGTCAAGTGCTACGCCATACTCCGTGATGGAAGTGCCGAGAACTGGGATCTTGTCGGTAGCGGCAACAGCAGCCTGGAGAGCCGGGGTTGCATTGGCAAGAATCAAATCAACGCCGGAAGCTGCAAAGTTATTGCAGATGGTGGCACAGGTGGAGATGTCACCGGAGGCATTCTGATTGTCAAAGGTTACGGCATCGCCGAGTTCTTCCGTCAGGGCATCGATAAAGCCCTGGGTAGCGGCATCAAGTGCCACATGCTGAACGAGCTGGCAAATACCGACGGTATAGCTCTCTTCCGCCAGAGCAGCAGGAGCAAATGCGCCAAGTGCAAAGACCATGGCAAAGGCAAGAATCATGGAAAGTGCTTTTTTCATTGTTAAAGTCTCCTTTCAAAGAACTTGGATGCATTATACCACTCCTGACGGAAAAAACAATTCACCAATGTCCACAAACCTGACGGTGCACTTTAGCTATTTTAATGGTTAAAGTGACAAGAAGCTTCTCTCCACTCTGTCTTTGCCGAAAAAGGACAAAACCCTGCGGCATTGAAAGATACCGCAGAGTTCGTTTTTAAGAAAATGAAACGGTCAGATCATCCAGCCTGCAGGCAGATGCTTCTACCAGATCATCCGGTTTCAGCTCGATCTGATAGCCTACTTTTCCCGCACTGACACAGATCGTGTCATACAGAATAGCAGTTTCATGCAGAAAAGTCGGAAACTGCTTTTTCATGCCGATCGGAGAGCATCCGCCATGGACGTATCCCGTCAACGGCAGGAGCTCTTTTTGTTTGATCATGCTGATTGCCTTTTCACCGGAAGCCCGGGCAGCTTTTTTCAGATCCAGCTCTTCCTTTACCGGAATAACAAAGACATAGTACTGGCCGGACTTTCCTTGCGTCACAAGCGTTTTAAACACCTGATCGGCATCTTCTCCGAGAATGGCTGCAATCTCTTCTCCTGTTTTGGTCGGGTCCTGCTCATAGGTGTGGGCAGTGTAAGAAATCTTTTTCCCGTCCAGCAGACGCATAACATTGGTTTTATCGTTGGCTTTCATCCATCCCCTCCAAGAGTAACTTGTCAGGGTTGCCGGCCTTGCAGAAACGCATCAACAAGGCCAAGCATCTCATCGGTAAAGAGCCTGTCGTCCGCATGGATTCGGGAATCCATCAGGGCGAAGATAACATTTTCATCACCGTAATAGGCTTTCAATGCCTCAGCCAGATTGGCTGACTGCTGATTTGGAACGGTGATATCCGTGCTGCCGTGGACCAGCAGCACACGGAGATTCCGGTTTGCTGGGCCGCTTTCGGCAATATGCTGCACGCTGATAATTTGCTTATCCGCATCCGTCCATTCCTCGTAAGGCTTTCTGACCCAGTACTCTTCGAAGGAAGGATAGCCTTCCGTATTTCCCACTGCCCAGAAATTGGCCAGTGATCGTACAAAGCGTGAGATTCCCTGCTGACGGAACTGCGTTCCGGCAGACTGGAAGTCATAAATGCCGTAATAACTCACAAGATCGGTGATTGGGGCATCCGTCTCCGTCAGTGCTTCACGTGTGGCAAGATATCCGCCCGCTGATTCTCCCCAAATAGCAATGTGTGAAGCATCGTAACCATATTCTGATGCATGACGTGCGAGATAAACAACCGCTTCATGCACGTCGTCACACGCGGCCGGGAAAGGTGCCTCTCCCGCCAACCGGTAGTTGACACTTGCGCAGGCATAGCCATGATCCCGGAAATAGCGGTACATAAACTGGGCCTGGCGTGACTGTGCATCATTAAAGATAAACCCTCCGCCGTGCACCATGACAAACAGGCGCGGGAAAAGCGTATCTTTCGGCACGTAGAGATCAATATACTGGGCATCGGAATCCCCGTAAAAAATGCGTTCGTACTTTCCGTTTCTCCAACTGAAGGTTTCATCCAGCGGGAGCTTCGGTGCCGTCATGTTGCAGGCAAGCGTCTGCAGCAGGCCGAGATTGGCAATAATTGCAAAAACGACAAGAACAAGAATCGAGATCCGGACGAATTGCTTTACCTTCATATTTTACCCCTTATGCGGCAGGGCTGCTCCAGACATTCGGAAAACTGATGGACGCGGTGGATTCTGCCTGAATGCTGCCTTCACCCATGCCAAAATGCCAGCTGCCGGATGGCAGCTCAATCTGCGTGGTTTCCATCCCGTTGTGGATCACCGTGCCGACAACTGTCACCTCATCAGGAGCATTCACCTCGCCGGTGGCGGGGAGATACAGTGTTGCGGTTGTGTTGGCAGGTACCTTTACATCATAATACATCATTTTTCCGTCTTCCGCAACCCATCCGGAAAGAATTCTGCCGTAACCGGAGTCAAAACTGCCGTCAACATGGGTAAATGTTCCTCCGGCGGTAGGCTGAAGGATAAAATGCTGATAACCGGGCTGTGCAGGATCGGCTGCGATGCCGAGCTGATAGGCCATCATCCACTCATAAACAGCACCGAAGGAGTAGTGATTGAAGGAGTTCATGCTGTTGTTGCCGTTAAATCCGAGCTCGTTGGTATATCCGTTCCACCGCTCCCAGATGCTGGTAGCCCCCTGCGTTACAGGATAGAGCCATGAGGCATATTCCGTCGATTCGAATAAGCTGTATGCCGTATCATTGAGCCCATGTTCAGAAAGAGCATTGAGCACATTGCCCGTTGCATTAAAGCCCGTAGTGATGCTGTAGGGCGGGATTTCAAGCCCGTCGCTGTCAACGCCGGCAGACTCAATGATTGACTTTTCATAGAGTTCCAGTGCGCGAGGCAGATTATTCGCATCAAACACGTTAAAACGAAGAGGAGTGGCATAGGACGCCTGTGTATTCTGTATAACGCCTTTCGCATTGCGGGTCATACCGGTTTCCGGGTCGACAAAGAGCTCATTCCAGGCTTCTCTGGCAGTTGCAGCAATCGTGCGATACTCTTCTGCTTTTTCTGTATTCCCCAGAGCATCCAGCATCATGGCAGCTTCATCCAGGCAGGCAATATACACCGCATTACCAAGCATAACGCCGTCCGTCGGAACTCTTGCCAGATGATCACAGAGCGTTCCGGTTTCACCGGTGAGGCGGTCATCCGTCTGTTTGTCGCCGTTTGCATCCTTATACTTCAATGGAGTATCGGCAAGATGATCTACATAGGTGCAGATATTGTCGATATTATCCCGCAGGATGGCGAGATCGCCCGTCTGCAGATAGAGATTATAGGGGATCGTTACGACCAGGCAGTTCCAGGTAATGCCAAAGCTCTGCCCCTTGTGGGGGATCGTTTCATCTTCTTCGAGATTGTAATTAACGAAGGCCGGGCAAAACTGTGAGGAAAGGCCGGTAGGTCCGCAGTCAGCACGAACGGTGTCCATCCACTGCCGCATAAAGTTGTAAGTATCTGCCACATAGGAAGCAGAAAGCGCATAAACCTGCGCGTCTCCCGTCCATCCCATCCGTTCGTCACGCTGAGGGCAGTCGGTCGGGAGGGAGAGGTAGTTGCTGGTTGTAGAATTGACGATATTGCGGAAGAGGCGGTTCATCAGCTCATTGGAGGAGTTATAGCTTGCTGTCGCATCCAAAGAAGAGAGAACCTGCTTCTGCACGCACTCGGTCGGCAGCTCCCGATCCAGCCCGGTGATTTCCAGATATCGGTACCCATGGAATGTGAGATCCGGGGCAAAAACGTTTTCGCCCTCCTTCATGGTGTAAAAGTCAGTCACCAGAGCGGAACGGTAGTTTTCCACCATCAGAAGCCCGTCAACACCGGCAGACGTGTATTCTTCCAGCTCGGGATAGAGAATCTCAGCAAAGCGAACCGTGATCATCTCACCGGGTTTGGCGTACTCCTCCGGAATCGTAATCAGGGGCACACCGGATACGTTTTCTCCCATATCATAGAGCCAGGATCCACTGCCCTCTTTCGTCTCACCAAGGGATTCAACTGCTGTTGTAATGTCCGTCACGTGGACGCTCTCATCATACCGGGTTGTGAGAGAAGGATTGGCAAACTGCTTTCTCGTCTCAATCACAGAAGCGTTATTCCATGCGCTGTCATCAAATCCGGGCTCTGCCCAGCCTTCCACGGCAGCTTCTTTTGTCGCGTCGTAGCGCTCACCCTGGAAGAGAGAAGCGAGACGAACCGGCCCGTCTGTATAGCTGTGCCAGAATTCCGGATCGGTCACAAGCGTCTGAACAGAGCCGTCATCATAGGTGATAACAAGTTTTGCCATGAAAGCGGGTTGGTCCCCGTAATAGTTGTTATTGAGGCACTCAAACGTTGTCATGCCCGTCCACCAGCCTTCCCCGAGCACCGCACCCATGGCATTCTCCCCTGCCTGAAGGAGATCGGTTACGTCATAGCAGTTATAGGCCAGGATGCTGTCATATTCCGTGGAGCCCGGATTGAACCATTCATCCGATGCAACTTCCTGCCCGTTGAGATACAAGTTGTAAATACCCTGTGCCGTTGCATAGAGTCTTGCCCTGGCGATGCCGTCGGAAGCCCGGAAGGAAGTGCGCAGCATCGGAGCTGCTGCATAAGAGGGATCGGCATAGGATATCACGCCTTGCTCTCCCCCATCTACCGTAATGGAAGTACCATCTACAGAAATACCATCGAGCCCTTCAAAAATCGCATACGTGGCTCCGGTGTCGGCATCCAGAAGGGTGCCGCGGGCGAACCGGCCGCCGTTTTCAATGGCATAGTTTGTAAAGGTTGCGCTCTCTCCGGCTCTGGAAGCAAATCCAACACTATTCAGATTTGGATAAGTATTGACGGAATCCCCCAGAGGGCTGATCAGTATGTCTCCCGACTGAATGGGAACTTCATCAACCGTGAAAGAAAGCGTGCTGGAGGTGCAGAATATATCTACATGGTGGGCATCTGCCTGATTTGCCTTATTAAGGACAGAATCGAGCGCCTCATTCCCCTCTACTGTTGCAAAGGGAACAGCCGGGTCATCGGATGCCAGATAGCCTGCGCGGTAAACATTGATCTTTGCTCCTCCGTCAGCAGTTGCTTCGGAAAAGTCAAACTCAACGTGCACATAGTTCTCCCCTTTGCTGAGCCAGGGATTGAATACTTTGTTCTGCAGGCGGAAGTCATTCGCTCCGAGAACAAACGATGCTGTGCTGCTGCCGTTCTCAAGCTGAACATCAGCTGAGATATGAAACACCGCCTTGGATGCAGCATCCAGCGGGAGTTCTTCCGCGCCGATCCATTGTGCGCCGTCCCATGCATCAAACGTGGAGTCCAACAGGGACGTTTCAAAGGATGCAGAAACAGGAGCAAGCTCTGTTCCCGTTTCATCGGTCACAGTAACCGTCCAGATATAAGCTGTTGCACTCTGCAGTGGGTTTCCTTCATAACGGATGCCCACTGAAACCGGGCTCTCTACAGTGCCGCTGTCCCAGACAGTCTCTCCGCCTTCTTCTTTCACCGTCAGGTGGTATGCTTTTTGAGCTGCTCCGATCGCTTCAGAGAACATCTGCCAGGAGAATTCCGGTTGTTGTTCATCCACACCGATTGGATTGATGCGACCATTTACCTTCAGATTCTGGATGATTGCTCCTTCATCGGCATAAGCCTTGGCGGAGATTCCTGAAGCTCCTGTGCCGATCAACAGCATAGCGACGAGAAGCAAAGCCAGGATTCGCTTGGTTTTCATCTGATTTCCTCCTTCTTTGGAAAAAGGGTGCTCAAAAGAGCACCCTTTTTTAATTATGCGTTGAATTCGCCTTATCGAAATTATGCAGCGATGGGAACCCAGATATCCTGATCAAGAGCCATCTGGAGAACGGTCGGGGTGTCGCCCTTCATGAAGCCGGTCTTGTCTTCGAGGACTTCAAACTGCTCGCCTTCTGCTGCATCCTTGTCGTAGCTGGTGCGGGTCATCTGGTCATCACCGTAGAAGTTGCACTCGAGGTAGAACTCGGTAAAGTCTTCATTTGCGGATACGGTTACAGGCATGTCTTCCACACCAATGCTCTCGATGGAGAACTCAACAACCGTGTAGAATGCATAGTCTTCGTTCGGATCGAACTCGGGCTCTGCCGGGAGGTCTGCCTCAGTGGCACCTTCTGCTGCACCGAGCTTTACCCACAGATCCTGATC
>JAFUGY010000121.1 GCA_017469115.1 Oscillospiraceae bacterium | reverse complement strand
TCCTGTTTGACTGAATGACACAGGCAGAGAAAAATCAAAGGTTTCCCCTCCTGCCCGAGAGCGAATTGCCTCAGGCAAGACAATGCCCTCATGTTCCATAGACTCTAGAACGATTTCATATTCATCGTTTTCAATGGACTTGCCATGATTCCGGATGCTTCCTGCAATCTCTGTCATTGCTGAACTGCGATAATACCAGTGCTCCGCCATATCTCCGAGACAAGACGTCAGTGTATTTGCTTCCGACGTCTCATTGCCATCTTGAGATACGCAGGTGATGGTCCCTTGCGTTTCCTCCATTTCCGTCTTTACCCACATTCCCCTGAGCGGCCCGACAATAGACAGGACATCTCTATGCGAAAGAATCCGGGCTGTTTGAGCATCTGCTGGAAGCCCGTTTTTCTCAAATGCGATGCCAGATGGTTCGACGGGTATTGTCAATTGCTCATTTTCAAAGAAGGAGACATGAACACGCGCCGGTTCTTCCCCCTGCAGACTCAGAAAATGCAGTTCCAGGGATGACATTTTTCGAGAGATGGCATAATCGCATGCTGTCCCGCCTGTGATCTGCCCTTTTGCCGTATTTGCGGTGACCAGCACCGGCTCCCATAGGGAGTCAGCCTTTATTTCCGGTCTGATTTCATACGCTGCGCCATAGGGCAAATAGACCATAAGGGAATCATCTCCTTGAATCTGCAGCGTCACACTACCGTTTGAGTAAGGAATCTGCGTATAATTGCCATTCTGCAGATAGATGGTATGATTGCCGTTCGGTGATATTCCTTCCTTCTCAGTCCGGATGGTAAAGCACCATTCTGTTTCCTCCGTTTCACTGGTTCCATTAAGGGATACCTGAAGCGCTTCCGCCTTATAGCAGGTAAAACCGTCGTTCTCTGACATTATGACCGCAAGCTCTCCCGGTTTTGTTGCATCCGCGATTTCGGCAGTAGCAGAGAATGGCACATGCGACTTGAGAAATCCAATTGGCTCTGCTGAATCTACAACAGGGGTGATCTCAAACCAATATTCACCGGGTTTATAGAGCCGGATTTGTTCCGCTTCAATCTCTGGATTCCCGAAGATAATCCGATATTCCTGTTCTTCCCCCGGTTCCTCCTCAATTGTCCCCAACATGGATGTCGGTACGACGATGTATCCCATTTTTACAGCTGTCCTTGTTTCCTCATCTGCCGGGATGATGGAAAAGCGGATTTGTGCACAGTCCACTTCACTCCCTTCCAAAATATGAAGGGTACTGCCCGGAAGAAAGGTTCCATATGGATAGATGCAGATGAACTCATATTCGGGAATCCCCTGGCCGATTGTCCCACCCGCGTGGTCTGTGGCCGACAATCCCAGATGATTCTTCATTCCGATCGTATAATCCGCACTTTCTGCGCCTGAACGAACCTCATATTGTGTCCCCAGAGGCAGATTTGACAGACATACCTGATCCTCTGCACCAAGCACTGCATGGTAAACCGTCTTGGATTCCTCGAATACTCCCTGCATTGTCTCCGACGCACCGTCTGCTCTTTGGACTATCGCAACCGAATCACAAGTTCCCTCCACCGTGATCGTTATCGGATACCTGTCATTTTTAAACGCTTCCGGCCGCCGATGGACACTTTGCCGGATGACAATGTCCTTCAGATATTGCAACGTCAGAATCAGCGGGTTTTCTGCATTATCTTGGCTTGGCATGGAAGGCACTCCGGCTTGAGGCTCGGAATCATATACCCTGATCTTTCCATCTCCATCGTCGAAAAAGGTCAGATGAAGTTCTGCATTTGCATCCTCCAGCGACAGACCTGCATTTATCAGCACCTCCGGGATTTCCAGGACTTGTGCGATATACGTGCAACTATCCTGCAGAGATGTGTTGTTCAGATGAAGTACAAAGGAAAAATGGCCATCTGCTTCTGCCGTTGTACTTGAAATCTCCCCAGTTCCGTCTGACAAGCCTATGGCAATGCCAGCTTGTGGACTTTCCCCATTCTCAATTGTGACCACGCCGTGCACAGTGTATTCTCCTGCGGAATGATATGCATCCCGTATAGCCAATTCACTTGCCTCGGTTCTCACTCCCTGAGCTGTTACAAAGTACTTACAGCTTGTGCATGATAATTTCGAATCCTCAGCAGACAGTTCTACCGTTATCTCGATTTCAATCTTCTCCGCCTCGGGTGTATACCCTCTTTCAGATGCATTTGCCCGGGTAATTTCAAAACGGTACACTCCCGGATCCATGATCTGGATTGGCAAAAGAGAAAAGGTCGTTTCGGTTGCCTGCACATTC
>JAFUGY010000120.1 GCA_017469115.1 Oscillospiraceae bacterium | reverse complement strand
TCTCTTCTTCCTTCACATGGCGAAACGTGCCGAGGCCCACATGCAGAGTCACAAAAGCAGTCTGCACACCTTTGGAACGAATGGTTTCCAGCAGTTCCCGGGTAAAATGGAGCCCTGCCGTGGGAGCTGCCGCGCTGCCCAGCTCTTTGGAATAGACGGTCTGATACCGTTCCTGATCCTTCAGTTCCTCCCGGATATAAGGGGGAAGCGGCATTCTGCCGAGGCGTTCCAGAACTTCCAGAAAGATCCCCTCATATTCAAAACGAACGATTCGGTTTCCGCCGGCAGCCGTCTCTTCCACAATAGCCTGCAGCTCTCCTTCTCCAAAGAGAAGCCTCTGGCCGGGTTTGGTTTTTCTGCCCGGACGGGACAGGCATTCCCAGCGGTTATCGCCGAGATCACGCAGGAGCACCAGCTCCACCGCGCCGCCGGTCGGCCGGACTCCGATCAGCCGTGCCGGAAGAACACGGGAATTATTGAGAACAAGGCAGTCTCCTTCCCGCAGGAGCTCCGGTAATTCATAAAAATGCCGATGGGATATTTCTCCGGAATACTTGTCCAGACAAAGAAGGCGGGACGCATCCCGCTTTTCAATAGGCGTCTGTGCAATGAGTTCTTCCGGAAGATCAAAGGTAAAGTCAGATTTTTTCATTGATTTTTCTCGCAGATTGATATAGATACAAATATTTTAAAGCACTGAAGGAGAGATCACCGGACAATTCCAGATGACCGTTTTCTTCCAGCGTATAGTGGATAATCAGAAGATTACGCTGATTGATTGCCATGCCGGTGATGGAGGAAAACGGGAGAAAGAGCTCTCCGACCGCAAGCCCGTCACGCCAGGCACGAAGAGTGGTACGTGCTTCCGAGAGCACCTGATGATCGGGCCCGATCGACTCGACTTTCACGGAATCTTCAAACAAAAGGGTAGCAGAGGATTGTTCCAACAAATCTTCAACAGCTTCATGCTGACGCTTATCCAGATCCGTGATCGTCATAACTGACCCGTCGCCATCATGGAGATAACCGAAAACGTCATATTCTGCCCGGTAACCGCAGGAGCAGAAAATCTCATTCCCTCTACTGTGCAGGGAAGAAACTGCCCCGCATTGCGGGCACTGAAACAAAGTGGACTCCAGACCGAGGGCAAGATTTTTGCCTTTGTACGGGATTCTCTGACGCTTCTGATCGGAATAAGCATCCACAAAGAGATCCTGCCGGATGGCCTCGTTGATTTCCCTCTCGCTCATCTGTTTCAGCGTTTTGGGCGGATAGACATGGGCGATTTCACCCTGCATTCTACCGCGGCGCAATCCCTTTCCCCAACGGGGAGAGGTAAAATACCCGCCGCGAAGGCGGTATGTCACGAGCGTCACTCCCGAGCGTTTGGCCAATTTCCCCGTTGCCGAAACAAAATCCCCCGTCAGCCCGTTAAAAGAACGGTTGCCTTCCGGAAATAGGGCAACATTCTTTCTTTCCCGCAGCCTTCCGAGGATTTCTTTGACGCTGGAGATTCCTGTTTTTCCTTTGTAGTGAATAATCGGATGGAAAAAGCGCATGACAAAAGGTGACAGCAAGCCCATCCGGAGGATCTTTTCCGTTGCCACGAAATAGACCTGATGTTCGCTCGCAAGGCCGAGAAAAATCGGGTCGAAATCGGTGTTATGGTTGGCAAGGAGAAGATAAGGCTCCGGAATACCGCTGAGTTTTTCATAGGCATAGCGGAATTTCAGCTTCGCCAAAGGAAAAACCAGCGGAAAGGCAACGCGAAAAACGGCTTGATGAAATGCATATTCGTCAAAAGAGACCATCATGCGTCTTTCATAACCGTGAAGCCGTAAGCTTCCAGAAACTCCGATCCGCTGCCGTAACCAAGCACTTTGCACAGCATGGCAGCTGCTTTATCCCATTTTTCATGATTCCAGGCGCTTCCCGGAATCTTTTTATCGGGAAATTCCTTTTCCATCACAGCAAGGAAGCGATCCAGAGCGGGTTTGACGTTCTCAGGCTCAAAGCCCGGAAGATAGTTGGGGAAGGAAGCGGAAGAAGCTTTTTCTTCCTCCTTCGGTTTCTTTTCTTCTACCGGAGCGGAAGAAGCTTTTTTCTCATGAGAACCCTTCTCTTCCCGCAAAGAGGTTTCGCGCACCTGTTCCGCACGTGCAGCAGGCTTTTTTCTGGGGGAACTGTTCTCATAAATCAAAGCCTGTTTGGCCAGAACCTGTTCTTCGGTAATTCCCTTTTGCTGTGCTTCGGCCAGAACACTGCCGCCGTAAGGTGCAGGCTCTCCGTCAGAAGTCAGGGAAAAACCGACCGGAACATGGGTGGAGTTCTTTCCGTACGGGCAGAGATAGAGCTGCCGATATCGTTCACCGTGCAGGTAAATGGTATAGACTTCTTCATTCACTTCTCCGACGCCGTGCAGATTGCGGACGGAAATCGTCCCCTCCCGGATCCACTGCACGGGCTCCACTGCATCTGTTCTCAGCATGGCAAGATATTTTTCACTGGAGAGCACGGAAGCGGTACAGATCGGGTTGAATTCGGACGTTCCGAAATCTTCTTTTCCGGGCTGCTGGCTGGTAAAGATCATCTCACGCCTGTCGGCTTTCGGAGTGTCGCTCTTCCCTTCTCTTGATGAGGCGGATGGCGTATAGACGGCCTCATAGAGATCGGCAGAATCCTCCGACTCTTCCTTCTTTTTCGTGACAATAAGAATAGTAATCAAGCTGGCCGCACCGATAAAGGCCACTGCCATCAAAATTGCATAACCCATATGATCCTCCGATTTCCGGAACAGTTCCTGAACCTGTCAATCCTGAAAAGGTGCGTTTTTACGGGCAAAATACTTCAAAGCAAAGTCGGCAACCGCGGAAGTGAGCTCTTTGAGATCCCATCCCGTCGTATTGACGACAAGATGATAGGAACCGGCATCCCCCCACTTTTTCTCGGAAATAATTTCCCTGGAAAGGGCGCGATTTTTATCGATGCGTTTGATATTAGCCTCAAGCTGACGTCTGGTCAGGTTTTCCCCTTCATAGGCTCGCTCCTCGCAGCGCTTGATTCTGGCATCCAGGTCTGCACAGACAAAGATGCTGAAGGGATGATAGTTCTCCAGCAGGATATCCGCATTTCTGCCGACAATCACGCAGCTTTTCCCGGCTTCGGCAATCCCGTCAATGACGCGACGCTGTTCCGAGAGAAGCTTCACCTTTTCCGACTGCATGACCGAATCCATGCTGAACGAGTGCATAAACGTGAAGTTATAGTTACGCCAGTCACTGCTTTCCAAGGCTTTTTCCACATAGGAGGCATTCATCCCGGATTTTTCCGCAATGGCTGTGATAATTTCACGGTCATAATATTCGTAGCCAAGAGTATCCGCAAGGCGTTTGCCGAGTTCGCGGCCGCCGCTGCCGAACTGTCGACCGATGGTAATGATATTCATGTTTTTCTCCTGTTTCATTGTGCCGGTTTTGAGGCAACAGCTTATCTTCGCTCGATGAAAGAGCATGCAGAGATGCCTAAGCTGCGCCTGAAAGCTTTGTGGCCAGTTCGTCTCTCTCCGATGTCACATTTTCCAGCTGTTCGTGCAGGGTATCGATGTTCTGCTGAAGCGCAGAGATCTCTTCCTGAAGTTCGGCTGTTTCTGCATCAATCCTCGCAGCCGTTTCTCTTGCCGACTGATAAAACTGATTAAACAGCCGGACAGTGTGAACATATTTTACGGTCAGAAAGGTCACAGTGCAGAGTGAAATTAAAAGCAAGGCCACGAGAATTGTGACTTTTCTCTTCACAAGGGCCTTACCCTTCTTCGATCAATGCAAGTGCCCCGTAAATGACCGAATCATCGCCCAGAGAGGCATTTTTGATATCAACCGTCGGGCGGATGGCCGTCATACAATATCTGTCGACCTCGGAAAGGATTTTGCTGAGGAAGAGATCGCCCATCGCTTCAATAATGCCGCCGCCGTAAATTACAAGATCGGGAGATATGGTGTTGATCATGTTGCCGGTTGCGACAGCGAGATAATGGCAGGCACGGTCAACAGCTTCCATCGCGACAGGATCCTTCGCCGCAAGTGCTTTTTTCAGGGCTTTGCTGCGGAAAACGCCTTCGCTCACGGCATCCGCCATCATGCTTTCGCGCCCGCGGGATACCTGCTGGCGAATATAGGCGCTCATGCCCTGTTTGCTGGAAAATGCCTCGAGGCAGCCACGCTGGCCGCAGTTGCAGAGCGGTCCTTCCGGATCGAGAATCATATGACCGTATTCCGCTGCCTTGAACTGGTTGCCGGTATAGAGCTCCCCGTTCAGAATCAGGCCGCCGCCCATGCCCGTGCCGACAAAAAAGCCGACGACATTGCGGTAACCTCTTGCAGCACCGTATTTGTACTCCCCGAGAACACCCAGGTTGACATCGTTGCCGATGTAAAAGGGAATCCCGAACTTCTTCTCCATTGAGGCACGGATATCATAATTTCTCCAGGGGAGATTCGGCGTAAAGAGAACAACGCCGTTATCCTGATCGATGACGCCCGGAGCGCTGGAGGAAATGGCATGAATGTCCTTCTTGTTGATGCCGGACTCTTTGATCATCTCTTCCACAACGCTGACGATGACCTTCTCGACATTCTGCGTGGAATTTCCTTCCGATTTGGATTTTTTCTTCAGGCGATAGACGATTTCCTTTTTCTCATTGAAAATGGCGCCGAGAACTTTGGTTCCGCCGACGTCCAGGCAGATATTATAGGTCTCTGACATAGGTTCTTCCTCCATTATATAATATATTCTCACCTGCGTCGGCCGTTAACGCGAGCGAAACAGGTGTATGATTTTTCCAAACAGGGATTGCTTCTGTGTACTTGCCGGTTTGCTCTCCGGAATCTGGATCGGGACGGAAACAGGATTCAGCTGCGAAACAGGATTGGAAATATCCCGCTTTTCTGTCTGTGCTTCCGGAACTTCCGGCACTTTCTCAACTTCCGGAACGGCATCCGTTGCTACTTCAGGAGAAGGTTCAACAGGTTTCTTTTCTTCCGCCTGCGGGAGGGTGACCTCAGCAGGCTCTGCTTTTACTTCGCTCTTCTCTTCCGGCTCGTCTCCGTCCGGAGAAACGTGGATGCTGCTGAAATAACGGTAGAGCGCTTCCTGCGAAGAAGTCCCTTCTCCGCCCTCTTCCCGGATATAACTGCCGTCCGGCAACATGCGCCTTGATTTTTCCCGATCATTCCGCAGGGCATCCAGCACGGCATTGATCTGCTCGCGGGTAAAGGGTGTGATGACCTCGGCAAACGCCTCTACACGGCGCTCCAGATTGCGGTTGAGAAGATCGCCCGAACCGATGAAAATCCTTGCAGTGTCTCCTTCTCCGAATTTATAAATCCGGGAGTGCTCCAGCCAACGGCCTACCACACTCGTGACTGTGATATTTTCGGTTTTTCCGGGGATACCCGGGCGCAGACAGCAGATCCCGCGGATAAAGAGCTCTACCTTCACCCCGGCCTGGGAGCACTCGATGAGCTTCTGCATCACATCCGGGTTGTTCATCGCATTCACTTTGATGGCGACCCGGCCTTCACTCCCCTTTGCAATCTCTTCATCCAGAAGTTCCATCACGCGGCTTTTAAAGGAAAGCGGTGCAATCCAGAGCTTTTTCGCCTCCGGAGGCAGCTCGCCGCTGATGAGCGCGGTAAAGGCAGCTTCAGCATCCAGAGCCGCTTCCTCATCGGATGTGATGAGGGAGAGATCGGTATACTGTTCGCCGGTAATTTCATTATAATTGCCGGTACCGACCTGCGTGATATGCGAAAGATTCCCGTCATGGGAGCGGGTAATGACACAGAGTTTGCTGTGCACTTTATACTCCGGCAACCCATAGATAATGCGGCAGCCGGCATCTTCGAGCATTTCCGAATAGTCAATATTGTTCTGTTCATCAAAACGAGCCCGCAACTCCAGCAGACAGAGCACATCCTTCCCACGGTCGGCCGCATAGGCCAGGGCGGCTGCTACCTTGCTGCTGGCAGACATGCGATAGAGTGTGATCTTGATGGAGAGAACTTCCGGATCATCCGCAGCCTCATAAATCAGATCAACGAACTGCTGCATGCTCTGGAACGGAAAACTCATCAGCAGATCCTGCTTTTCAATGTACCGGAAATAATCGCCCTTCTTCAATCCGATATCCCGCACCGGCTTGCGCGGTTCATACCGGAAGCCTGCATGCCCTTCAATGCAGGAACGGAAGGAAAGATCAAACGGACCGGCCGGGGTAAAGACAAAGCGTTCCGGCACGCGCAGTTTTTTCAGCAGGAGAGATTTGGCCTGATCCGTCAGCTTCCCGTAAATCTGCACTCTCACCGGCATTTCGCGTTTACGCTTTGTCAAAAGAGACGACATTTTCTGCCGCAGATCATCCGTACCGCGCATTTCCACATTGGAGAGAAAAACATCAGCATTACGCGTCACCTTCACGACGCAGGACTGCATCACGGTCTCTTTTTTCAGAAGCAGAGGCAGGAAGTGAAGAATCAGCTGTGAGGTCAGGACGATCTTCTGGCAGCCGTCTATTTCAAAGGTAAGATAACCGGGCAGGCGATTCAGGGGAATCACGGCAAGCTTTTGCTCCGTATTCCTGCCGAGGAAGGCAATCACATAGCTCTCTTCTCCCCAGAGAAACGGGAGAGGCTGATTGATGTCCAGGATGGTGGGAACAATCGTATTTTTCATGTCCCCAAAGAGCTTTTTGCTCATCAAATCGTCCACTTTGCTGATTTTCTTAAAGTCCAGCACGTCGACACCGTTTGCCTTCAGCTCTTCCCGAATTCCTTTCCAAACGCTTTCCGTCAGCGTCTGCTGTTCTTTGGTAACTTTCAGAACTTCCCGGATCTGCTCATCCGGACGCATCCCGGTCAGCGTGTCGGTATTCTCCGGTTCGAGAAGGGACCGATGCATCAGAATCCCCATCCGGACACGGAAAAACTCTTCCTGGTTGGACTGGAAAATCATCAGGAACTTGAGCCGTTCCAGCAGCGGCACGGACTTGTCGGCCGCCTCGAGCAGAACCCGCTGGTTGAAAGCAAGCCAGCTCAGCTCACGGTTGATAAATGTGTTTTCAGCAGATTGCTGTTTGGCGGAAACAGGTTTTGCCGCGCTTTTTGTTTCGCTTTTCTTTCCTTTTGTGGGCATAATGAATTCTCACAACCTTCTCTTGTTTCTTGAACGGGAAATGACTCCATACTAAAGTAAATATTACCATAATGAAACTGTTTGTCAAGAAAAAAGGAACATCAGGAATGTTTTTTCGATCCCCAAAATTTTTTTGAAAACTTCTTCTTGACAAAAAAGGAAATCTGACTATAATAGGAAAAGCAATGCGGCTTTAGCTCATCTGGTAGAGCGCCACCTTGCCAAGGTGGAGGTAGCGAGTTCGAGCCTCGTAAGCCGCTCCAATCAACTACCTGCTATGCAGGTAGTTTCCTTTTATCCTGCGGGCGTGATGGAATGGCAGACATGTGAGATTTAGGTTCTCATGCTGAGAGGCGTGCAGGTTCAAGTCCTGTCGCCCGCATAGTATATAAATTCGTCTAAGATGTTTCATTTTAGGCGGATTTTTCATATAGAATACTATTTTTATCTTAAAATTATTTTTCTTTCCCCTTCCCTTCTCCACTTCTCGCGATTTTCCCCTAAATTTCCCCAGTCCCCTATTTCACTATTTCATTATGGAACTGTGATATTATTTGTGCTATAATGGCGTTGCAAATAAGAAAAATGGAGTACCACTATGAAAAATTTGATTTGCATGTTTCTTGCCGTGGCGCTGCTTGCGTCATTCTGCACGGCAGCAATGGCCGAAAGCTACACGGAAACCTATGCTGACATCGGTGTAACCATCACCTATCCGGAACTTTTCAGCAATCCAAAGGGAATTTTCACCCCGCAGATGTATGGAATACTGGATGACGGCATCTACTTCGGTGACTTTATCTATTTCGCCATGCCGGAAGATGAGCTGGAAGCTGCGATGACCTCTGAAGACCTCACAGAGGAAGATATCGATGCCATCCGTGCCAAAAACGGGGAGCTGGGCTTTATCATAGCTGTATCCGATGCAGTAGGGCTTGAGGGGATGTGCGACTTCTTCAGCATCGAGGATCCGGAAAACTGCCAGCAGGTTGGCAGAGAGGGCGATATGACCTGGTATTTCTATCCTCTGGACTATGAATTTGATTGGGATGCCGCTTTTGAAGAAGAGTTTAAAGCAATGCAGGATGCCCTTATCGAGGCGCTCCGCACGGCTGAATACACGACACCGTTTATATTCGGCTCGGAGCTGGTTGGAAGCACCGTCACTTTTGAGACCACGGATCTTGACGGAAACCCCGTGACAAGCAAGGATCTTTTTGCAGCGCATGAAATCACGATGGTGAACTGCTGGACGACCTGGTGCGGCCACTGTGTTGATGAAATGCCTGAACTGGCAGAGACCAACAAGCGCCTTGCCGAGAGCGACTGCGCCATAATCGGAATTCTGTTTGACGGGACCGATGAAGAAGCCGTGGAAGAAGGAAAGCAGATTCTGGCGGAAACCGGCGTTGACTATTCCGTTCTTCTCCCCAACCAGGAGATGAAGGACGCCCTTGCAGTGCGCTGCTACCCCACCACTTATTTTATCGGCAGGGACGGGACAATTCTCTCCGCACCGATGGAAGGCGCACCGGTTGATATGACCGCACCCAACCCTTATGAAGAGATTATCGCATCCCTCCGGGCGGGAGAAGAGGTTTCAATGCCCAAGAGCGAGGATCCCGTATCTGCAAACGATGATGGCATTTATCGCGTGATTGTAAAAGATGCGGACGGTACCCCGATTGAGGGCGTAACGGTTCAGTTCTGCGATGATCAAACCTGCAGGCTGGGAAAGACCGATGCCGACGGCGTTGCAGCTTACGAAGTGACAGAGGGAGATTATACGGTGCATATTCTCAAGGTTCCGGCAGGATTTGAGAAAACGGATGATGAATTCCACACCGGGGAGACCTACAGCGATCTCTTCATCGTTCTGGAAAAGGCTGCGTAAATCGGCGATCAATCGATATTCACAACATTGAAACGGCCCCGTCTGGATGGACGGGGCCGAATTTTCAGGCCAAGTGCAGGGAGAATCATTCTTTTTTCACCAGATATTTACTCTGTCTGCTGGGGCGAGGTACATGCCGTCGCCTTCGGTGATGCCGTAGAAGTTCAGAAACTCATCGGACTGCTGAAGGGTGCAGTTGATGCGCAGATAAGGCAGCGGGTGGACGTCGTTGAGGCGATAATAGACTCTCTGCAAGGTTTCTTTGCTGGCCCAGAGATCTGCATAGGCGCGGAAGAACGCGTCGTAATCGAAGTTCTCGTGCTCAGAGGCCAAACGCAGTGCTACCTTGACGCCGGCCATGTCAGCACAGGCTTCACCAGTGACAATGCTGCCGTGGAGATCCTGCCCCTCCCAGGGGTGGATGGCATTGTAGTAATCCTCCATTTTCTTGTTGCGCTTGAGGAAGGCGTCGTGATCTTCATCCGTCCACCAGTTGGACATATTTCCGTCCTTGTCATACTGGGAGCCGGTGGAGTCGAACGCATGGGAAATTTCGTGCCCGATGACAACGCCGATCTTGCCGAGAAGCTCTTCTTCGCTCATGTCGCTGCTGTAATTGCCGCCTCTGGCGTAGGCACCGAGGATTGTGATGGAGTTATTGGAAGGATTGTAGTAGCAGTTGACGGTCTGGGGCGTCGCTACCCATTTCAGCTTATCCACCGGTTTGGAATAATTCCGGATGCTTTCCACCATTTGATATTCCGTAATGGCACGACGGGCATCCCAGAGGGTGCCGCCGTTCTCGGGGCCGGCGAAGTTCAGATCCTCGCAGGAGTACTTCTCCCAACTGTCAGGGTAGAGAACGCGCTTGTCGATGCTTTCCAGCTTTTCGATGGCAGCGGCTCTGGTGGTGTCAGAGAGGAAGTCGGCTTCTTTCAGAATACCGTGATACGCGTCAATCAGTTTATCCACGAGGGCGGAGATACGGTCCTTGTCCTCCTGATGCAAATAAGTCTGGGCATAGAGCTGAGCCACCGGCCATGAAAGCGTATCGGAGACTTCGCCTGAGAAGACGGTTTCGTCATCAAGGATGCCGCTTGCACCACTGATGACGTTGGAACAGTCATTCGCCCACTCGTAGCACTCCCGGTCGAGATAGGAGGCATTGTCGAGAATGCCGTGAACAATGAGATAGTCCTTGATCAGGGTGAGATTTTCGGCGGTATACAGGTCGTTGAGCTTTTCGACAAAGTCAGGGTTCGTGACGAGATACTCCTCTGCCTCAGGGAACCCATCGAGAGCAAATTTTTCAAGGATGGGGAGGTTGCCCTGCAGCTGCCTCAATTCGTCAGAATCCAAATAATTCATAATGCGGGAATTGCTGTTTGGGTTTTTCTGCTCCTCATTGGTGTAGATAACGGGGGCAATCAGCGCTTCAAAGGCAAGGCAATTGTCGAACTTTTGCGAAGCATCCGCTTCGGAATAGCCCAGCTTTTTGAGCAGCTTTTGTGCAAGTTCCCCGCGTGCATCGCGTTTGGTGATGCCATAGTCGGTCGGGGTTTCATATTCCGCAGAATCGTCCATCAACAAATCGCAGCTGTCGACTGCCAGAATTTTGCGGGAAGAATCATTCAGATCCGTAATCGAGCCGCCATCCCAGAGCCCGCCCAGTTGATCCGCAAAAGGAGTTGCGGTAAAATACGCGGTCATCGCATCGACAGAATCGATGGCCTCAAGCACGTCGACCTGTGCTTTGAGCGGTGCGACGCCGAGAGCGTTGCGGCTTTCCCAGTCCATCATCAGATTGAAGAGGTCATAGGCGAGGCGCGCATCGTGCCCTTCCGGAGCATCGCCGAGGAACATGTTTTTCACTTCTTCTGTCTGCAGGAGAACTACATCCATGAACGTGCCGATGCGGTTATAGCCATCGGGGATTTTGAGGGAGAGAATCTTTTCCTTATTGACGGCAAGGCCGAAATCATCCTTGAGGTTGGTGACGGTGTCTTGCGTGACAGTGCCTTCCAGCGTGCTGCAGAGCCAGGGCGTGCCGCTTAAGTAATCCGGGTCATCGGCAAAGGCCGGGACGCACAGCGAGGCAAGCATGGTGATTGCAAGAAGAATGCAGAACAGATTTTTCATGGGTACTTCCTTTCAGAATTATTTTTATCAAATATTACACCAGATTTGCAACCTTTGTCAATCAAGCAGAGGTACTTTTTTATGATACCCGGCCGATTCCTTTTTTGTGTGATTGTTGTGTGACTGTTTTTATGCTATAATGCAACCAACCATAAGAAAGGAGAACACATCAAATGAAAACCAAACTCGACGATGAATTACTCGAAAACGTAGTCGGCGGAAGAATTCTCCCCAAGGGGAACGTGCTCGTCCCGAAAGACAAGGAGCCTTCCGATCCTGCCTTGAAAGGAACCGCTGTTTGCCCTGTTTGCGGAAAGAGATATGACCCTGCCGCTCCCCACTTCTGCAAGCCAGATTGATACCAGAGAACCAATTGAAATAAGAGGAAAAAGCCCACAGCGAGAGGAAAACCTTGCTGTGGGCTTTTTCAGGAATCCTGTACTTGACGGGATGGATGGAATCCTATATGATAGGATCAAATGGATCAGGAGACGGGAGAGTCGGACAACCATGGAGAAAGTGAAGAAAGCGACCATTTTGAATATCTGCCTTTTTGTTCTGGAGGTTGCGGCAATTGTCTGGATGACGAGCGGAATCACGATAAACGGTTCGGCCGGGGTGTTCTCTGCCGCTCGCTGGAGGATGCTGAAATACTTCACGGTGGATTCCAACATTCTGATGGGGGTTGCGGCCTGCATGGCTTTTCTCGATCAGCGGAAGGTGCTGAAAAGAGAAAAGGAGGATGTTTCTGCAGGAGTTCTCATTTTCAAACTGGCAGCAACGGCTGGCGTGACGCTGACACTGCTGGTGACGGTTTTCTTTCTCGCTCCGACGGCAGACTACAATCCCCTTTGGCTTTTTGCCAACAGCAACCTGCTGCTGCATCTGATCAACCCGGTATTGAGCATTATCATCTTTGTGGTTTTTGAGAAAAGCAACAGAATCGGTTTTCGGCATACGTTTACAGCCATGATCCCGATGCTTGTGTACGCTGTTTACTATGTGGAAGAAGCATTGCGTCATACTGCTGACGGAGTGATTGCGCAGGGATATGACTGGTATGGGTTTTTCTTTCTTGGAACGAAGAGCGTAGCGATTGTGCTGCCGCTGATTATCGGAATCAACTATCTGATTTGCCTGGTACTGTGGAAATGCAACCGCAGACGCTAAATAAAAAAGCATAAGAAAAAGCCCAACAGCAAGCACAAACACTTGCGTTGGGCTGTTTGTAGATTAACAGGATTTACCAAACGAGATCTCTGCCGAATAATTTTTTGTACTCTTCTTTACTGATGACTTTGGTGCTCTCCCCGTAGGCTTTGACAAAATCTTCGGCATTCTGAAGGCCGGGGACCGGAGAGATGACGGTGCCGTTTTGACGCACAAGCCAGAACTTTTGGCCATCGCCGTCGTCAACAATGTATCCGCCGGAAACAGCTTTCAGCTCATCGTCCAACAATTTTTCCATTTTTGAATCTCCTTTCCTCAAATGTTTTTAATTGATAAGATGATACCATAAATCTCCTTTGATTACAAGAAGAAGATACCACAGGAAGTGTCACAGAAGTGTCACACTAAGGTTTTGGAGAGAACATGGATTATCTGCAGGCAAGATGCTTTTCAGGATGAGAGAAAAGTTGAAAAAAGATTGTTCTCTGACGGTCAGTGGTTGGATGTTGGTTGGATAAGATATGATATAATAAATTAGTTTTGCAGAAATTTTTCACACCGGCTCAGATGCAGCGATGCAGAAACTGACGTAGGTTGGATTTTTGCATGACGAAAAATAGAAAAGGAGAATTTGTATGAAGAAGAACATCGCCCTTGCGCTTGCCGTGCTGATGCTTTTCAGCATGCTGCCGGTTGCCGCGGCAGAGGAAGACACGCTGGAAGAGCGCACCTATCCTTTGTACGTGGGAAGCCTGGAAAATGAAATGGAAGCCACGCTTGCTTTCTTAAACGGTGTGGATGATTTGCCTTACATCGACATCGAAACCTGGGCATCGATTTATTATGTGGTATGTGCCTATGCACTGGGGATGGAAGATACGTTTGATTTCACTTATGAAGTGAAAGATAACGTGGCTATTCTGACCCGTGAAAACGGGTATGAGATGACTTTGGATCCGGACGAGGACACCATCTCCTTCACCGATTATAACAGATTTAT